>JAFDCR010000297.1 GCA_019312685.1 Deltaproteobacteria bacterium
CCCTCAATTAGCCTTAATATCCTTAATTTATAATTATACTCCAAAATTATAATTTTAATATAGGAAAAAATCATTGCAACAATGTGTTAGAAAATTGGTATATTACAAACCCCATATTGCTTGCCAAAATCTTAACTTTTAAAAGGCAAGGGCTGAGTTAAGACGTATTATGGTTATTTCAAGTTATTTGAAAATTTCTGCCGCTGCTAAAAGGCCCGCCTTAATAATCAAATTTTCTGGGATATTCTCAAAAGTATCTTGATTTATTGAAATAGTTCGGCATTCTGAATCACCGCAAACATTACAACATTGACTTTTGCCTACAGTAGCGCCAATCCATTCTTCGAGAGGCCTTTCTGCAATCCAAATACGGTTTGATTGAAGAGGGTCTTTTATGAATATTGAGAAATCTAGTATTTCCTTTTTTAGTTCGACTTCAATGCCAAGTTCAACAAGTGATTTCTTGAGTTTTTTATATGCATTTTCGACTGTGCTTCCTGTAACAGTGCAACGCTCACATGTTTGACCGCTTTCATTTACTAACCTTTGCCAAAGAATTGATAAGGTTTTCATTCTGCATACCATTCTGCAAGAAATACTTTAGAATCATTTTCTTCCATAAGTCTGGTTATATGAGGAATTTCCTCCTGCTGCTTCGTGACAAGCAATGGGTCCGACAGGTCAAGAGGAGCCAGGCTCTGGTTGATGATCCAGGCATATGGTGTAATAGAGGCCCGGTCAAGGTCAGCCTCAAGCTGCCTGGCTTCCTTTACCGGGGTCAGTTCCGGCAGTGTAACGATAAGGATCTTGGTAAAGTCCGGATCACGCATCCTGGGCAGGAGCTTCTGTACATTTTCAGGCAATTCCCGGGTTGTGCGTTCCACTTCCCGGTGATAGGCACGGGCCGCGTCCAGTAGCAGAAGGGTATGACCGGTGGGGGCTGTATCAAGCACGATGAACTGCTCTTCGCCCTGTTCCACCAGTTGAGCAAAAGCCAGGAACACGGCAATTTCTTCGGTACAGGGTGAGCGCAAATCCTCCTCCAGCAGTTTTCTGCCTTGCTCGTCCAATTGTTGTCCGGCTTCGGCCATGACTTTTGCCGTGTATTTATGCGTTTCTTCTTTCGGGTCAATCCTGGCAACAGTTAGGTCCCCTATGGTCTGCCCCAGAAAAAAATCAAGGTGGGCGGCAGGATCGGTTGTGGCAAGCAGGACCTTGTGGTTGTGCTGCACCAAGTACTTTGCCAGATCGGTTGCCAATGTGGTTTTGCCGACTCCACCCTTGCCCATGGTCATGATCACGCCTTTACCGCTTTTTTCAATATCATTGAATAACCCGGAGAGTGGCGGCGGCAGTTTTTTGTTATCAACTTTTTTGGCTGGCGGAATAGCGGGCGGTTCACCTAGCATGGTCTGCCACAGACTTTGCAACCTTTTAATGCCAAGGGGAGAAAAGGGCAGCAGCGGAATCTCTACACGGTCAACTTTTTTAATGACTTCCGGAATTGATGCAAGAGATTTCTGGGAACGTTTTTCCCAATCAAGGGCTGTTTCATCATCAGACCCTGACCTGAATACACCGTTGACAATCAGTTTCTGGTTGAGCATGCCCAGGTCGGCCAGCTCGCCGTTTGTGCGGGCGGCTTCACTGAGGCTGGCGGTATCAGGTCGGCATACCAGAACCACGGTTGTCAGGTCCGGATTGGTCAGTGTCTTTATGGTACTTTTGTACATTTCGTGCTGTTGTGTTAACCCTGCCAGGGGACCGAGGCAGGATGTACCGGTAGTGTTGGTCTCAATAAAACCGTCCCAGGCCGAAGGAAGCTGTAGGAGACGCAGGGTATGGCCTGTCGGGGCAGTATCAAAAATAATATAGTCAAAATCATGCAGCAGTTCGTGTTTGCCGAGAAGTGCGGCAAACTCATCAAAGGCGGCAATTTCCATGGTGCAGGCCCCAGAAAGCTGTTCTTCCATGGAGGCCAGGGCAGCTTCCGGCAACCTGTCGCGGTATGGCCCGATCACCTTTTCCCGGTATTTAGCAGCAGCCTTTTCAGGGTCAATATTGATCGCCTGTAACCCGGTTACTTCCGGATGACTTACCACCGCAGCACCGATCTCTGTTCCCAAGACTTCGCTCAAGTTTGAGGCTGGGTCAGTACAGACAAGAAAAACCCTGTTCCCCTGATCAGCCAATGCAACAGCAGTGGCGCTTGAAAGTGATGTTTTGCCGACACCGCCCTTGCCGGTGAAAAAAAGATAACGGGTCGGATATTGTAAAAAATTCATGGTGCGTTTTCCTATTCGGACTCTATCCCTGCCATTGAAGCAAGATCATCCCGACTCGGATAGCTGTTGCGGCTCATAATCTCGCCATCTGCCAGTATAAGCGGTAGGCAGAGGTCGCCAGCCAGTGCCATAGCTTCGGTTACCGGCTTGCAGTTGGCAAACTTGTCAGGCTGCTGGGCAAGGTTGTATCGTTCAACCTGCACTCCCTTTCCCTTAAGCCACTCCAGGTCAGCGGCGAACTGCACCAGTTTCGGATCGACACTTGGGCCGCACACCCCTGTGGGGCAGCACATGGCAGGGTCATATACTTCTATTTTTTTCATCGGTTACTCCATAGATATAATGAATCAGTTATTGATTCAAAAATGATCATTGCCTATTGGCAGTCGAATACAAAGTCCATATAACTAATAGGAGGATTTTATCAGTTGTTGCACGGGCGTCTATAATATCCGTACTTTTTCCTTATCCCTTGCCGCAAGACGAGCGCATGGTAATAACCAGATGCAATAATTTATAAAATTAAGAACTGAACCAGCTCCTCCGGTGGTTATTTTTAAGTGACGG
>JAFDCR010000298.1 GCA_019312685.1 Deltaproteobacteria bacterium
ATATCCTGAAAGAAGTTTGTGATCTCATGGCTTTCAAGGCTGCGTCCAAGGGTATTAAGATTGACTGTGCCATTGCCGTTGATGTCCCAGCAATCCTTGTCGGCGACCCGCATCGTCTGCAACAGGTCCTGATCAATCTAACCGGCAATGCGGTAAAGTTCACGGACCGCGGAGGAATAGGTATCCGTATCCGGGGCAAAAATATCCTGAAAAGGACGGACTCTGAATCCGATGCCGGTGTAAAATTTCAATTCTCTATATCAGACACCGGCATCGGCATTCCTGCTGACAAGCTGGATTTAATCTTCGACAAGTTCACCCAGGCTGACTCGTCCACGACCCGTCAATACGGCGGCACCGGGCTTGGCCTGGCCATATCGAAACGGCTGGTGGAACTGATGGGCGGCAGGATATGGGTGGAAAGCGAACCGGGCCGGGGCAGCACGTTCTTTTTTACCGCCTGTTTCGGTCTGGCTGAAACCGCAAAATCTGTCATCCATGGAGAAGATGCTGTTCTTCCGGAAACTCGGGAAGCTGTTGAACCGCATCCCTTGAAGATCCTCCTGGTGGAGGATAATACGGACAACAGGCTGCTATTTCTCGCCTTTCTGAAAAATACAAGACATACGGTGGAGACCGCGGTAAACGGGGCCGAAGCAATAGAAAAAATCAAAACCGGCAATTACGATCTTGTTTTCATGGACGTGCAGATGCCGGTCATGGATGGTTATACTGCAACCGCAAATATAAGAGGATGGGAGTCGGAAACAGGATCGGGCCGAACCCCGATAGTTGCCCTGACTGCCCATGCCATGAAGAAAGACGAAGAAAAAAGCCTGGCAGCCGGCTGTGACAGCCACCTGACAAAACCCCTAAAAAAGGAAGTCCTTCTCCAGGTTATATGCAGGTATGCCTCTTCATGAGTTTGTGTTTTTTTACGTCCGAGGAAGCGGCGACCTTGGTGTCTATATGGTTTTACTTTTCATATAAGATTATTGCTGGGCATCTTGACACTTCGAGAGCCATTCACGAATGTTAATTAATAGACAATATTTTAACCCGATCATCCATTCGGAAACAATTTAGATTGATACTGGTTATGTTAACAGTCTGAGAATTGTTGACGAGTTGTAACGTATAGACATATCAGCAGACATTTAAATCATCGCTATCTGTGAAATCGGGCTAACGTAGATACAACTTCAAAGTTTGGAAATAGTTTCTGATCCATTTATTGTGGTTATTTATGTCGTATTTATGAATAGTTTCTACTTGAGAGCAGTTAAAAAGTCAGGCGATGCATGTGGAGCCGATGTTTAGTGCATACTTTGCTGTATTTCACGACAAAATAAAATATCAGCGACACAGCTACTCCTATGATATGACTGATTGGCATTATTACAAAATTTTGCTGTCCCCAGTATGGTAAGATTGAGGCACTATTGTACAATTCGAAAAATATTTTTATAGGGAGTAGGAAGATTATTAGTTTAGAAATTATTTTCCAAGGTCCTGATTCAGTTATCCCTAGAAGTGCACAATAGAATATAAAACCACATGCCAGGCCCGATAGGCCTCCATAATAAATCATAGCAGGTCTTAAAATGAACAATGTTGTACTAATGACCAAAGCCGTCGCTATAAATAAAATGCCAAAATCTAGTCGGCTTTTTCTCTCAACAATTGATCCTGCAATTCCAAACACCAGAAGGTTATAGGCTAGTTGAACAGGAGTGAAGTGAACAAAATGAGAAGAAAGCAGACGCCATATTTCACCCTGTATGAGAGCAGCACGGTCAAAAATAAGCATTAAGCTTATCTTTGATGAAAAAAAAGATACTGCGCTTACAGAAAGAATTAACAGGGTAAAGATTGGATAACGTATTTTTATGCTTTCTGATTTCTTTTCACCCATATCCAGTAAACACCTAGCATGCTTAATATTATTATATATATATTATCTAGGCTTCCCCCACCTGTATAGCCAGGTTTATGGACTATTTGATACTCATCTGGAGCCTCTTTCACCTTTTCTCTAAACATTTCAAGCTGGAGTTCAAGATTTGTAACAAGATCTTCACTTGCTTCTTTAAAGCTTTCTATACTATCAGCACGTAATTGTTCTGACAAATTAATGGGGGTTGCTTTACTTTTTATATGGCTTACCCCCGGAGCTCTGAAAAGCATCTTTCGGCTTTGGATGTCGTAAACAGATGCATCAACCATAGTATGAGTATCATTTTTCTCTCCAGGAATTATATAAGCTCCTATGAGAGTCCAGTATGTGACAGAAGCCATCCCTTCATCAGTAAATTGTGTTTGATCATAGGAAAGCAGTGCAATTAAATCTATTCCATACATTGTACGGATTTGATCCAAATTCCTAAAACTTCCTTTTTTTGAGAGATAAACAGAAGGTATGAGTTCAATTGATTTAACAAAATCATATTTTTTAAAATGTTTGCTTACTTCTTCCATTAACTCCATCTTGTCTCTTTCTGTCAAAGACTGGCCCTGTACCATGTTTTCTGTAATAAACCATCCATGACTTTTTATAGTGTCTTCTGG
>JAFDCR010000299.1 GCA_019312685.1 Deltaproteobacteria bacterium
CAGCTCAGAAGCAGCCTGGCCGGATTGCGGCGGCAGGCAATCAGCCTCAGGAGGTATCTCTCGCCCCAGAGAGAGGCCCTGTCACGGCTGCTGACGGAAAAGATTACCTGGGTTGATGATGCTGACAGGTTGCGACTGCGGGAGACTTGCGACCAGCTTGTCCGCTACCTGGAGGACCTTGACGAGGCGCGTGACCGGGCTGCCGTCACCCAGGAGGAACTGGTCAACCGGCTGTCAGAACAGATGAACAACAAGATGTACCTCCTGTCCATTGTTGCCGCCATCTTTCTACCACTCGGTTTCCTGACAGGTCTCCTGGGAATTAACGTCGGCGGCATTCCTGGTGCCGAGAGTAAACTGGGTTTTGCAGGATTTGTCTTGCTGCTGATTGGCGTAGTTATAGTGCAGATCTGGTTTTTCAAGAAGAAAAAATGGCTGTAGCAGGGGTGAGGAAACAGGACTGAGGGCTGAGGACTTAACTGCGTAAGGACTAAGGACTGAGGGCTGAAAGGTGAAAGGCGATGCACAGAGGCACAAAGTAAAGAAGCAGGATGTCATTCGGAGTCTCCCTTGGGTCGCTTACCTCGCACGAATGTGAGAAATCTTAATAAATCAGCTGAAAGAAAAAAAATGATTAACCACAGACAGTGCAGACAGAAACAGACAGAGCTTTGAGCTCAGTTTTTACTCAGTACTCAGCACACCGTCTTTGTCCTTTTCCAATTCCACTCGCACGTGCGGCAGACTTTCAGGATGCTGCCGCTGCAGAAAGCTGATGAGCTTTTCTCTGACCAGGCAGCGCAGATCCCAGGCTTTGGGTGCGTCCTCAGCACTGACCAGGACACGCAGTTCCATGGTTTTGTCGGTGGCGTTGGTGACCTGCATCTTGGCAACCCGCCTGTCCCACAGTGGTGTCTCCGCGACAATTTTCTGCAGTTCCTGGCGCAGTTCATCTATCGGGGCCCGGTAATCAGCATAGATAAAAACCGTCCCGAGAAGCTCCGCCGTCTCCCTGGTCCAGTTCTGGAACGGCCGTTCTATAAAATAGGTTATGGGAACAATCAGCCGCCGCTGGTCCCAGATCCGCACCACCACGTATGTCAGGGTGATCTCCTCGATCCAGCCCCATTCGTTTTCGACAATCACCACATCATCAATGCGGATCGGCTGGGTGATGGCGATCTGGATGCCGGCAATAAGCGTTGCGATGCTGCGCTGGGCGGCAAACCCTATAATAATACCGGCAATCCCGGCAGAAGCAAGGATGCTCACCCCTATCTGCCGGATCTTCTCAAAGGTCATGAGAATTGTAGAGGCGGCAATGAGGATAACCAAAAAGCCAATAACCCGTTGAATAACGTCAAGCTGGGTGCTGACGCGTCGTGCTTCAAGGTTGTCTTTGGCCGAAATCTCATATCGGCTGAGAATAAGTGTCTTGAGAATCTGGAACAACCGGAGCAGGAGCCATGAGACCCCGACTATGGTCCAGATCGACAGGATATGGTCCAGCGGATTTCTGTACGTCGGGCTCAGGTCAATGAGAGGCAGAGTCAAAAGAAGAAAGAGCGGTGGAAAGAGAAAGCCCAGGGGCGCATATGCCAGTTCATAATTCAGGTCCACATCTTTAATCAAGGTGTGCAGCTGTACAAGCCACCTTTGAAGAATAAACCGGAAGAGGGCATAGAAAAAAACTCCTGATGCCGCCAGCAGGATCAAAATGGATAACTGTTTGGGGATACTCTGAATAAAATCCACAACTATTCCTCACAGTTGATTTTGCACAGTGTATGTTGAGTAAAATAAAAATATGTTTATAATTCAACCTGTTTCATTATGTTTTGTCTTTGTTGGTATTTGGGTTTCAGGAAAGAGATTCTTGTGCGAGCCGCATAAAAAACAGTATCATTTCCTGATGAAATAACATTATTATATAAGACAATCTATTACTGGGAAAGGCTATGGAGAAAGAAACAAAGTTTCAACAGCCACAGACAAAATGGTACTCTCTGGAAGCCGAGATTGCCTTATCACGCCTGTCGAGCGGCACAAGCGGGCTTGAAACGGCTGAAGCCGAAAATCGGCTGAAGCAATACGGCCCCAACCGTCTGAGTCCTCCCAGAAAACGCAGTACACTAGAACGCTTTGCGGCACAGTTTCACAATGTCCTTATCTATGTCCTGCTTGCGGCCGGAATTCTAACCGCCTTTCTCGGCCATTGGATCGATGCCGGGGTTATTATCGGTGTTGTTCTGATAAATGCGGTAATCGGCTTTATCCAGGAGGGCAAGGCTGAAAAAGCCCTTGAGGCAATTCGCTCGATGCTGTCCCACCAGGCTACGGTGTTGCGGGAGGGCAGACGCTCGGTTCTGCCTGCCGAACGGCTGGTGCCCGGTGATCTTGTAATTATTCAGTCCGGTGACAAGGTGCCCGCCGATCTGCGTCTCCTCAAGGCCAAAGACCTTCATATTGATGAGGCGGCTCTGACCGGAGAGTCGGTTCCTGTTGATAAGGATATATCTCCCCTGCCGGAAAATCTCTCCGTCGGCGATAGAAAATGCATGGCATATTCAGGGACCCTGGTAACCTATGGCCAGGGTACAGGGATTGTCGTAGGCACAGGTGATAATACAGAAATAGGCAGGATAAACCTGATGCTTTCAAAAGTACAGCCCCTGACAACAAGGCTGCTGAAACAGATGGCCGATTTCGGCCAACTCCTGACCGGTGCCATAGTGGTCCTTGCGGTGATTACCTTTATCTTCGGAATTATAGTCAGGGACTATTCCTTTACCGAGATGTTCCTTGCCTGTGTCGGTCTTGCGGTTGCCGCCATTCCGGAGGGGCTTCCGGCAATCGTTACCATAACTTTGGCCATCGGGGTCCAGCGCATGGCACGAAGAAATGCCATAATCCGGCGTCTTCCGGCCGTTGAGACCCTCGGTTCGGTGACAGTGATATGCTCCGACAAGACCGGCACCCTGACGCTTAATGAAATGACGGTTCAGACGGTCGCAACAGCTGATTATGAATTCAGCGTCAGCGGTGGGGGATATGAGCCGAAAGGCGGCTTCACCGTTGATAATGAAATAGCAAAGCCGCTTGAATATCCTGAACTTCAGGAGATTGCCAGGGCTGCTGTCCTCTGTAATGACGCAAATGTCAGCGAAATTGACGGGCGCTGGGAGATGCAGGGAGATCCCACTGAAGGGGCTTTGGTCGTTTTGGGAATGAAGGCGGGAGCAGCTCCGGACAGAGCAGTGGAAGAATTTCCCAGGGTAGATGTCATACCCTTTGAGTCGGAGCACCGGTTCATGGCAACTCTGCATGATGACCAGGGGAAGCACAGGTTCATATATGTAAAAGGCGCACCTGAAAAAGTATTGAAAATGTGTACAAAACAACGGAGCTTCGGCGAGGATAAACCGATTGATGAAACATACTGGCATGAAAAGTTTGAAGCAATAGCATCCAAGGGGCAGCGCATCCTGGCAATAGCTTTCAGGAGCGTGGAAAATACCAGGCAGGAACTGAAGTTTTCAGATGTTTCGGAGGGAATGACCCTGCTTGGTCTCTGCGGCATTATCGATCCTCCGCGGGAAGAGGCGGTAAAGGCAATCGTGCGGTGCCGGTCTGCCGGTATCTGTGTGAAGATGATAACCGGCGATCATATTGCAACGGCGCGGGCCATAGGGGCCCAGATGGGCATCGGCGACGGTGTTTCGGCAATCACCGGGGAGACGCTGGAGGGCATGAGCGACCTGGAGATACGGGATACCGCCAGAAGGGTTGAAGTTTTTGCCCGGGTAAGCCCGGAACATAAACTACGTCTCGTCCAGGCGCTGCAGGCGGAAGGAGCGGTGGTGGCGATGACCGGTGACGGGGTCAACGACGCTCCGGCTCTCAAACGGGCTGATGTCGGTGTAGCCATGGGCATAAAGGGAACCGAAGTTGCCAAGGAATCAGCTGAAATGGTGCTGACCGACGATAACTTTGCCTCAATCGCCCAGGCTGTTGAGGAGGGCCGCACCGTTTATGACAACATAAAAAAGGCCATCACCTTCATTTTGCCGACAAACGGCGGCGAGGCCGGAATTATCATTGCCGCCATCCTGTCAGGACGCATGCTGCCTATAACCCCTGTACAGATTTTATGGGTTAACATGATCACAGCCGTAACCCTTGCCCTTTCCCTTGCCTTTGAACCACCTGAACCAGGAGTGATGAAGCGCCCGCCCCGCAGTCCCAAGGAACCGCTGCTCTCATATTTTCTTTTCTGGCGTATAGTTTTTGTCTCGCTGATACTTGTTGTCGGGACGTTCGGGCTTTTCCTCTGGGACAGGCTGCACGACGTCTCCATAGAGTCTTCCCGGGCGGTGGCTGTCAATACCCTGGTGATGTTCGAGGTTTTTTACCTGCTGAACTCCAGATACCTGAAGACCTCCGTGCTTTCCCGTGAAGGGCTGCTGGGCAATGGTTTTGCAATTATCGCGATAGTGGTGGTTATTACCATCCAACTGCTTTTCACCTATACAGCCCCTATGCAGAAACTTTTCGGTGTTGCAGCCGTCAGTCCCATGGACTGGGTGAGAATTATATCGGTCGCTACAACGGTATTTATCCTGGTCGAAGCTGAAAAATATATTCTTAACATGAGAGAATCACGAATTAAGAAAATTCCCGTAACCGTTGTAGGGTGTCAGTAGACATGTTTGAGCTGTTTTGATCTTGCTTGCAAATATGTCAAAAAAGGAAACCTCATTATGAAAGAAAACTTTAAAAAAGCAGTTGTTGCAATATCCGACAGTTTGTCGGATATCATGAATGTTTTCATACTATTCATCATGTTGGCTCTCATTGTGGGAGCAATAGGCGTTCTGGTCATGGATATTTTCGTGTTCTATAAAGCCGGGTTTTCTTCCGGTATGGGAATAGTTCTCGGCTCTCTTCTTGTTCTATGGATTCTCATGG
>JAFDCR010000300.1 GCA_019312685.1 Deltaproteobacteria bacterium
CCCGGTTGGCTTTTACAAGAACAAGGCAAAATACCTCAAGGAACTGCCGGAGGCCCTTGAGCAGTTTGACGGTCGGATTCCCGCTGAGGTTGAATCTCTCATCAAATTGCCGGGCGTGGGGCGCAAAACCGCAAACCTGGTTGTCACCGTTGCCTTTAACAAACCGGCAATCTGTGTTGATACCCATGTCCACCGGATAATAAATATCTGGGGCTATGTTACAACCAAAACACCGTTTGAAACCGAGATGGCCCTGCGCCGGAAGCTGCCGGAACAATACTGGCTCCGCATCAACTCCATCCTGGTCGCTTTTGGTCAGGCGGTCTGCAAACCGGTTCGGCCCCATTGCGACTGCTGTGTTATAAAAAAACAGTGCCCCCGGATAGGGGTTTCCCCCAGAAAACTACCTTCAGGAAAGAAACAGATGAAAAAAAATGGCATAAAAAAGCTTATCTCCTGGAATGTGAACGGGCTTCGTGCCGTTGAAAAAAAGGGCTTTGTCGATATTGTTTATGAGCTTGATGCGGATGTGGTCTGCCTCCAGGAGATTAAGGCCCTGCCCGAACAGCTGCCCAAAACCCTCACCCATATAGACGGTTACGAGGTAATCTTGTTCCCGGCAGAACGAAAAGGATATGCCGGTGTCTGTGCCTATACGAAAACAAAACCTCTGAATGTGCTTTACGGGATGGAGATTGCCGAGCATGACCGGGAAGGCCGGGTGCTGACCCTGGAGTTTGACGATTATTTCCTGGTCAACGCCTATTTCCCCAATGCGCAACCGGGATTGGCAAGGCTTGACTACAAACTTGCCTTTAACCGCGATATCCATAATTTCGTGGACAGGCTGGCCGAGAAAAAATCGGTGGTTCTCTGCGGAGACTTCAACGTTGCCCATAAACCCATAGACCTGGCAAATCCCAAGCAGAATGAAAACAACCCGGGCTACTCCCTGCCTGAGCGTGAATGGATGGATACCTTTATCGGGGCAGGTTACATTGACACCTTCCGGAAATTCAACCAGGAACCGGATCATTATACCTGGTGGAGCTACCGTTTTAATGCAAGGGGGAAAAATATCGGCTGGCGGATAGATTACTTCTGTGTTGATCCTGCCAGTGAGGACCGGGTAAAGAATGCGGCTATCCTTGATAATATTTTAGGCTCTGACCATTGTCCCATCAGCCTGAATTTTATTTAGAAAATCTGGTGCTCGCCTCCTGGTTTCGCCTGACAACCAAAAGAGCAATCCCGACCGCGATCATAAGGCTGCTGAGAAGCTGCCCCATGGTTAAGGAACCAAAGAGAAAACCGATGTGGGCATCCGGCTCCCGGAAGAATTCGACAAGGACCCGGAATATTCCATACAAAATAAGAAAGAGCGCCCCTATGGAGCCTGATGGCCATGAAGACGGCGGCCTCTGTTTTTCTTTCAGAATCCATAAAACTATAAAAAGAACCACGCCCTCAAGAAATGCTTCATACAGCTGGGAAGGATGACGGGGAAAGGGTCCGCCGCCTGGAAAAACCATGCCCCAAGGAACATCAGTCACCCGGCCGTAAAGTTCGCCGTTGATAAAATTACCGATGCGGCCAAGTCCGAGGCCGATCGGAGCAGTGACGGTATAGAGGTCAATTACTTTCCAGAAGTCGATCCTTTTTATTCGGCAGAAAATTACTGCCCCGGCAATAAGGCCCAACATGCCGCCATGAAAGGACATGCCACCCTGCCAGGTGGCCAGGGTCTCCAATGGATGTTTAAAATAATAGGGTAGATTGTAAAAAAGCACGTACCCGAGTCTGGCTCCCAGGATAAGGGAAACAATCATGATCAGGTTGAGATTTTCAAAGTGGGGCGCTATCTCCTTGAGATTTGATTTTTTAATCTGGTAGTTGACCAGCAGCAGTGTGGCGGCAAAACCGAAAACATACATCAGGCCATACCACCGGACCTGGAGAGGGCCGATCTGGAATATTACCGGGTCTATGTTTGGATAATGTATCATGAAAGAAAGATATTATATATGTCCCATTTTACGCAAATGGATCTGCAGCACTGATATTGCCGCGGGCGTCACTCCGGATATCCGCGAAGCCTGGCCCAGGGAGCGGGGCTGCACCCTGGTCAGCTTTTCAATGACCTCATTGGACAAGCCGGCCAGGCCGGTATAGTTCATATCTTCCGGCAGTCCCACCGACTCCATCTTTCTGAAACGCGCAACCTGTTCACTCTGCCTGTCAATGTATCCCTGGTACTTTATCTGCAGCTGGACTTCACGTTTGACACCTGAAGCCAGATCCTTTTCCAGTGCTGTAAAGGGTTCAAGATCAGCCAGGCTTATTTCCGGCCTTCGAAGGAGATCTTTCAGGCTGCATGGCTGCCGCAGAGCTACGCTGCCAAGACTTTCCAGCAGGCCGTTAACATCCGGTCCTGGTTTGATCATGGTTTGCTCAAGTTTTTCCAGGCTTTTCTCAATGGCCTTTCGCTTGGTATTGAAAACTTCATAGGTCTCGGTATCGACCAGGCCCAGCTTGTAGCCGATATCCCGGAGTCGCAGGTCGGCATTGTCTTCCCGCAGCAGCAGCCGGTATTCAGCCCTGGAGGTGAAAAGCCGATACGGTTCCCTGGTGCCCAGGGTTGTTAAGTCATCAATCAAAACACCGGTATATGCCTGGGAGCGGTCAAGGATCAGGGGTTCTTCGCCGCGGATGTACTGCACCGCATTTATCCCGGCTATCAACCCCTGGGCGCCGGCCTCTTCATAGCCGGATGTCCCGTTGATCTGCCCGGCGTGGAACAGCCCCTCGACCTGCTTGGTCTCTAGCCAGGCGGTGATCTGGTCGGCCGGCACGCTGTCGTACTCGATGGCGTAGCC
>JAFDCR010000301.1 GCA_019312685.1 Deltaproteobacteria bacterium
CAAGAAGCCGCAGAATAGCAGTCTCATCATCAACCACAAGGATGGTTTCCTTTCCGGTGGTCAATGAGACTTTTTGTTTGGATTTGGCGTCAACTTTTTCTGCCACTTCCGGGAAGTAAATTTTAAATGTCGTTCCGTGGCCTACTTCACTATAGACATAGATATGGCCATCCATCTGGGTGACAATGCCGTACACGGTGGCAAGACCGAGACCGGTTCCCTCCCCGGCTTTTTTCGTGGTAAAGAAGGGATCAAAGATTTTATCACGCAGTTCGGGAGGAATTCCCACACCCGTGTCGGTTACACTGAAAACCACATATTGTCCGGGCACAATATTCGCGTGGGTCTTGCAATATTCCTCGTCAAGTTCCACTGAATCGCTTTCCAGGTAAAGTTCCCCGCCATCCGGCATAGCATCCCTGGCATTGACAACCAGGTTGACAATGACCTGTTCAACCTGGCCCGGGTCCGCCTTGATATTCCCGATGGATTCATTCAGGGTTGTCTTTATTGCAATATTTTCCCCGATCAGCCTTGTCAGCATTTTTGAGACATTGGTGACAATGTAATTCAGATTGACCACCCTGATGTCCATAACCTGTTTTCTGCTGAACGCCAGCAATTGCCTGACGAGCTCCGTCGCCTTTTCCGCCGCTTCAAAAACGGTTTCAATCTTTTCGCGTTCAGGATCATCCTCAGCCTTTTTCAACATGAGAAGTTGACTGTAGCCGATAATAGTTGTCAGGATATTATTGAAATCATGGGCTATGCCGCCGGCCAAGGTGCCGATAGCCTCCAACTTCTGGGCTTGTCTCAGCTGTTTCTCCATGAGGCGTCTTTCTTCCATTTTCTGTTCCAGCTGCTCGTTAGCCCAGGTAATTTCCTTGTTTCGCCTTTCGAGGTCGTCGAGCATTTCATTAAAGCCTTTTGCCAGGGAGCCGATCTCGTCGGCACTTTCAACAGCTTGGCGAATGCTGTAATCTCCATGTTCGACCTGTTTCATATGCTCGGCCATTTCTTTCAGGGGCTTCGTTGCTGCAGCGGATATGAGGTAGGAAGTTATATAGCACAGAATAACCGCCCCTATAATAATCCCGCCGAAAAACAGGAGATCATGAATAAGCGTTGCTTTAAAATGTGCCGTTGCTATATGGACCTCAACTTCTCCGACAACCTTGTTGTTGTGGTATACGGGTGTAATATAGATTTTCGGCTTATCCGTCCTGGTATCGTTTTCCCGGAAAACGGTGGAGGTAAGCGGTTTGTTCTTTTTATCCTTGATGACAGCGAAGACGATTTCCTTGTCTTTCATCACCTCGGAGATATACTCCTCAAGGGTCCAGTGATCATAAGTGATGATGGTAATAGCACTGAATTTGGCCAGGAGTTTGGTGACAGTATGCCCCTTCTCGTCAATTTTGGTGTTGAAATCAGCCGTTATCCTGTTGAGCATATAGATTCCCAGGGTAATGCAAAATATGAACAGGGGAATAAATAAACCCAGCATGACCTTTGAGGCGAATTTGAGATCCCGCAGATTCTTCATTCAATAACTCTCAATGATTTTTTTGAAGCTGTCATAGGGCAGAGTAATCCTTCAGGGTCCCCAGGATTTTTTCCACCCGGAAATTTTCATCGGGAGGGTCTGCTCCCAGGTCCAGCATTACCTGACGTGAGAAGTCGGATAAGAAAACCTCCTCTGCTGTCTTACGGGCCTCAAGGTCTGCATCGAGCAGGCCGTATTTTTTCATAATTTCAATGATCAGCATTGCGGTGCTCTGATAGGGAAACGGATAAAAATCAGAGCGGCCCGGGGTAAAGGCTTTTTTGAGGACCTCCCTGGGTATCCTGTTGTACTTGAAGTCGGGAACGCTTTGCAGGATATCAATAACCTCTTCCCGCATATTGGGCTGGTTTGCATCCAGGCCGCTTTGGGTGACCGCCCTGGTCACATCAGCAACCAGTTCCCTCTCATTTTCGTACAGTTCTTTTCTGGCTACCAGCGAACAGCAGGGATGATTCGGCCAGATATATTTGCTTAGCAGGTAGACCTCACCGATACCCTCGGTCTCTACGGCGGCATCTTTGGGCTCCGGCATCACAAAGGTATCAACTTCCCCCCTTTGCATGGCGCTCGCAGCGTCGTTTAGATTAATCACCTTGAAATTAACATCGTTCTGGAAATCCAGGCCATAGGTCTCGAGAAACATCCTGTTAATCAGATAGTGCACCGACAGCTTGCTGTGGTTGGCCATGATTTTGCCCTTAAAGTCTTCCGGGCTGGAAATATTCAAGCCTTTCTTGACCATGAGGGCCGCCCCGTTCGTGCCCGTAATCTGGCATATCACCATGGGCGCCTTGAGTCCAAGCGGGTTTTTCCCTGTATGTATCGCAAAAACAAGAGGTACAATGAGCTGGCCGAAATCAAGCTTGCCGCTGACCAGGTCTTTGGCAATCAAAGGCATGGCAGGATAATTTGTCACATTGACCCGCAATCCCGCCTTATCAAAATAATTCCGCAGCCTGGCATGAACTATGGGTGTTGCACAGTGGGAAGGGCCGAAGCATCCTATATTAACTGTTCGCCTGCCGGTTATGGCAAACGATGTGCCGGGAGTGAAAATTTCTGGCGACAGAACAGCTGAGGTAAGAACAAAACCACCTGCTTTCCTGATGAACTGCCTCCTGTCGTACCTTGGAATTTTGTAGTCAGTATCCTCATCCTTATCATCATTGTTGCTGTTCATAGTGCACTCCATGGATATGGGTTTATTGCCCAGCAGGAAGACCGCCTATTACATCTTTCATATTATATACGATAGATTATAAGAGTACCAGTTTTGATGATGTATTATTTTTGACATTAGGTAATAGATGATAGATGAGTGGATGGAGTCATGGGAAGGGGTCAGACTGGTTTAACATAGTCAACCCCATTTTGATTTTTAATCTTTTGAATTTGTGTTGCAGGGAATCCTGCTTTGTCTCAGCCAGTTCCATGCCGTTCATTGTCGTCATGATGACGTGGGTAACGAAAAGATCAATCGGGGTGTGGCTTGTCTTGGCTATTTCAAGGGCGGCTTCAGCGAATGCGGCTTTTAGGACCTTATATCCCGAGGGTTGCAGTATATCTTCAAGAAGTCGCAAAATAGTTGCCGCCATCTGCCATGCCGGCTGGATGCTGGCCTCGGCAGATGCCCTGAGGGGCAGAACCGTTACTTCCTTTTTTGCCATCAAGGATGACCTGGTCCATGCCGGGGCTGATTTTATCGAGCGGGAAGTCGTGGTTGACGGCAACATCATCACCAGCAGAACGCCTGATGATCTTCCCCCATTCATGCGGGCCATAATTTCAGCACTGGCTTAAAAAAGAGTTGCCCCTGCCCACAACTATTAGCCGCAGAATTATCAGCTGATACTGCTGATGCGGTCTGCCATCTCCTGGTAATGGAACAGCTTCTCATATTCCACCATGCCGGCCAGGGCTCTTGATTTAACTTTTACGCCTGTCTCTTCAAGAATGGCAGCAGGGTTGAGACCACCAATGACAACTGCCCCGACTCTCCCTTCACTCACCGGAATTTCCAGCAGGGGCTGTCCCGGCCAGCCGACCATAAGAAAACCGCCCAGGCCAACCTCCTCGAGTTTCTGGATCAGGGCAATAACACTCTCACGGCTGTCAGCCGGCACCTCTCTGAAGCCGACACCGATCCTGCCGTTGCCGTTTTCAGTTGCCCCGGCATAGTCGGTCATGCCGCTCCGGATAAAAACCTCAAGGGGATCTAGGCTGCTACCGTCGTACTTGATTATCTCCACAAACCGGGTAGGTTTGCGGTCCCGCAGCTCCAGCAGGCCGCCGAAACTGGAATGGGTTGGAATACCGTGGGCCAGGAGTACACCGTTCAGTGTTATTGAACAGACCGTTCCCAGCCCCACCATGCCTTCCGGAATAATGATGCCGCCCACCCGTTCACCGGGTTCGAAAATAGCCATCATCGTCCCCATGGAATAACCGGCTTCGTACACCCGGCAAACAAGCGGTACAATCTGAGGAAGCTGTTCAATGCTGGCAAGGCTGATGTTGATTATAACTGTACCGCTCTTTTTATAGAGGTCAAAACTCATTCGGTAGGTCAGCTGATCAATCTTTGCAGCGAGCAGGCCAACCTTATCATAAATCCGAGCGCTGCCTAACTCCTTAAGGCCTAATTCAGTAATTACCCGACCCTTTTTGCCTTGGTTTTTTGTCAGGCCCCTGCGGTCCATATCGAGGAAATAATGGCGGATCGTCCGTTCACTTACCTCATGACCCATCGCATGCAGATTCTCTTTCAGGCGCAAACTGGAAACCGGTTCTCCTGCCTTTTGCAAAAGACGCAGAATCGCAAGTTCTTTCTTTTCGGTTTTTTCGCTCATGAAAAAAAAATACTTTATCTTTCCTATCTTTACAAATCAAAAATACGGCAATATTGCCACTTTATTATCCACTGAAATATTGCTGCCTTCAACTTCAATATCACACATAAAGGAATAATATCTTCATACTAGGTTGTTTATTTGCCTTATGGATAAAATACAGCAACGCATCACCGCAGCCAGTTTTGGCAATTTTGCCAATACAATCCAGTTCAGAATGATTCAACCATTAAACATCAGGTTATTTGCACGTAAAAACAAGCGATTTAATAATTGAAAAACATTTACCACATGTTATTATGGCAACCTATTGCCGCAATTTGCTCGATAGTTTATTTGAGCAGGTTTTCTTTCTTCATGCTCATTTTGCATGTACGGCAAGGTTTCTTTCTTGGTTACTCGATCACGAAGCCGGCAAGATATGACCGGAGTAGTACTTCTTTTTATCTGGCCCGTTTCATAAAAATACAATGTTTCATATTAGGCACCTTTCCAGTCTTTTTTCAGTCGGGAAAGGCCAGAACATTTAATGAGAGAGGAGGAAAGATATCATGACATTCAGTAAACCGAATCGAAGCGCTGCCACCCTAACTTCAACCCGTGTAGATCCAGCTCCGGTTTCCGGGATTTGCGTCACCTGCGTCGATGGCTGCGAGGGCCCTTGCGAAATCGGAAGATCCGCACTCAAGGGCAGGGAAGTCATCTACCCCACACCTTTTGGTACAACCACCTCGGGTTCTGAAAAAGATTATCCCTATGATTTTTCCCATTTCAACATCCAGGGCACGGCCGTAGGGGCAGTTGGGGTTGATCCTGATCCGGATATTGCAACCTTCCCCGCTGTGGACACTACTACCTATTTGGGTGCTGACGGCAGTATCAAGCTGAACTTTCCGGTTTTTACCGGGGCGGTGGGCTCCACCGATATCGCCCGTATCAACTGGGATGATATGGCTGTGGGCGCTGCGATCTCAGGCGTTATTGTGGTAGCCGGCGAAAACATCTGCGGTATGGATGCCAATGCGGAGTTCAGCAACGGGAAAATATCCAGGTCTCCGGAAATGGAACGTAGGATCAATGCCTTTAATCAGTGGTATGACGGCACCGGCGGCATTATTATCCAGGCCAATGTTGAGGATACCAAACTCGGAGTACCTGAATATGTCATTGAAAAACTGGGGATTGAAATATTTGAGCTGAAATGGGGCCAGGGTGCCAAGGATATTGGCGGTGAGGTTAAACTGCATTCCATTGAGCGGGCACAGCAATTAAAGGACCGCGGTTATATCGTACTGCCCGATCCCACCAATCCGGCAGTCCAGGAGGCATTCAATGCTGGAGGAATCACTGAGTTCGAGCGGCATTCCAGACTCGGCATGGTTGACGAAGAAGCCTTCCACAAATCTGTAGAACATCTCCGTGCCGTGGGTGCTAAATACGTTACTCTGAAAACAGGAGCCTACCGGCCGGCAGATCTGGCCCGCGCCATTAAATATTCGTCTGATGCCAAGATCGACCTCCTGACTATTGACGGAGCCGGCGGCGGCACCGGCATGAGCCCCTGGCGCATGATGAACGAATGGGGTATTCCCACTGTCCAGCTTGAATGTCTGGCCTACCATATGTGCGAGAAACTGGCGGCCCGGGGCGCCTATATCCCGCCCATTG
>JAFDCR010000302.1 GCA_019312685.1 Deltaproteobacteria bacterium
AGCCCCATTCCCCGAACATGGAACTTAACATGAAGCGATGAGACTTATCGTCATCAACCACCAATATTTTTATAGGTTCCCCTTTTCTCTTCACCTTGAAGATCACCCTTTTTAAAGACTGATGTTATTTTTTCACAAAAAGGTATACATTGACCTCCACAATTACTCAATAAATATTATGTTAACTTGCATATAAAGTAAGAATATTAACCACAGCATCATCTATTCCGCAATCCTGCTGTGATTTATCCGGATCTGGATTCAGCCAACGAAAATAATTTACCCTTAAGATTTTATCCTTATGCCCTCAAAAAAAATACATACAGTTCTGATAGAAAAACTCGTTCCCGGAGGCCTTGGTCTGGGGAGGTTGGATGAGGGAATCGTTGTTTTCGTGCGCCATGTTCTCCCGGGTGAAAAAGTTGTGGTAAGAGAATTGAACCGGAAGAAAGATTTTGTTTCAGCCGTGCTCCATGAAATTCTGACTCCCTCCCCGGACCGCATTAAACCGCCATGTCCCCATTACGGTCGCTGCGGTGGTTGTGACCTGCAGCACGTCTCCTACAAAACCCAAATCCATCTAAAAAAGGAAATACTGACTGCAAGTTTGCTACGGGCCGGCAACGATATCTTTTCTGAGCCCCAGAGATTTATTCAGCCTGCTCTTGCCTCACCGAAAGAATTCGGTTACAGGCAGCGAATACGGCTTCAGGTTGACGATGAAGGAAAATCCGGCTTTTTCCGCAGCGGATCCCATGCCCTTGAACCTGTTGACGAGTGCCTGCTTGCCAGGGAAGACTTAAATTCAGCCCTTCGGCTGATCCTGTCCAATGTCTCCTTTGCAGAACTTACCGGGAGGTCCACTGCATTTGAATTACTTTTCAACCCTGATGGCGGAGACATTATCGTGCTTCTGCATTACAGGCGCAAACCAAGACCGAGTGACTTTTCCCTTGCTGCCGGTCTGACAGAAACAACTGACGGGATTTCCTCAATTCTTATACAGGCTGAGAATTACGGACTGTATGACCCACAGGCCGGAGCATTATTATCTAAACCACGCCATTTATCCCAGACAGTTTCAATCGGCAGTTTGCAGACTGATCTGCAACTCACCTGGGAGGCCGCCGGTTTCTGCCAGGTAAACCTGGAGCAGAACAATAACCTGGTTGAACTCGTCCTGAAAATGCTTAAAACAGGGCCCCATATGAGGATTCTGGATTTATTCTGTGGCTATGGGAATTTTTCCCTGCCTGCCGCTAAATTTGCAGAAGAAGTTGTCGGGATTGACAGCCAGAATGCTGCCATCAGAAGCGCAAGAAAAAATATGGAGCTGAATGGAATTCCGAACTGCAGGTTTATCAAAAGCAGTGTCGAAACAGGGGTTGATGCACTCATCTCCACTGGTCAAAGATTTGATACGGTTATTCTTGATCCGCCCCGGCAGGGTGCTGCCGCCGTTGTTTCAAGGTTCACTGCCCTGGAACCGAAGCAGATTATATATATATCATGCAATCCTGCGACACTGGCGCGAGACCTTGCCTTACTGCTTGCATCGGGATATGAACTTTCACACCTGATTCCGGCGGATATGTTCCCCCAGACCCATCATCTGGAAAGCGTTTCACTGTTAAAACGATTATCCTGGGAATAGTTCTTCGTCATCCCTGGACTGGTGCATTTTGCACTCTTGTATAATATATTGACAGAAACAGCTAATATTGCTAGGTAGGGACCTGATTCCGGCCTTGCATAACAGAGCCGCATGACAATGATGAAATAACACTGAATATTAAAATATTACTTTTGAAAATTACAACATGGCAGTAAATCCGAGAAAATTCTCAGCCGACGGGCTTCCGACCCTTATAGGCAGTCTTCCGGCTGCAGACCATAAGCAGGCATTGGAGTGGATACTGGAGGCCACCCCAGCAATCCCTCTCTGGCCTCAGCTTCCCGCCCTTCCCAAGGAGAGAATGCTCAATCAGTTCATTGAGGGAATCCCCGGCATAATCGAGACTGAAGACAGTACCTATTATGATATCAATACAGACTCATTCTCCGATGAACAACTCGCATTCTACGAAGAGTACCTTCTTGTGGCTGAAAATCAGGAGAACCTTCTTGCTTCCAGGTTTCAGACCAGTGATTTCAGAGCTGCCGGACTTTACCTGCTTGCAGACCAATCCGGGGAGACCGGCGGCAGGTTTGCTGCAGTCAAAGGCCAGGTAACCGGCCCGTTCACCATGCTTACCGGCATCACCGATGCGGACAGAAAGCTGGGCTACTACGATTCCACCTTCAGGGATATTGTTGTCAAGGGGATTGCCATGAAGGCCGCCTGGCAGGTAAGATATCTGAAAGATGCCTATGATCTGCCGGTTTTCCTCTTCATTGATGAACCGGCTTTGGCAGGTCTTGGCTCCTCTTCATTTATCAGTATATCCGTCGATGATATTTCCGGGGACCTGGCAGAAGTTATCGATGCCATTCATAACTGCGGCGGTCTGGCAGGAGTACACGTCTGTGCCAATACCGACTGGGATATCCTCCTCAACTCTGACCTGGATATTCTCAGTTTTGACGCCTATTCCTTCTTCGATAAATTCATTACCTGCAAGAATCTGATCCATACCTATCTTGAAAAAGGATCTCTCATTGCCTGGGGAATAATCCCGACCTCGGATCCCGAACATATCAAAAAGGAAACCTGCGAGTCACTCGTTGCGCGCTGGGAGGAACAGGCTGACCTGCTTGCAGAAGGTGACTGGAACAGAACTACTATTCTGCAGCAGACAATTATCACCCCGAGCTGCGGCACCGGCTCCCTGTCACCGGAGCTTGCCCAAAAGGTTCTGCAGCTGACCAAAGAGGTATCAGCTGTATTAAGAAATAAATATATTAAATAACGTTAACTGCGCCCAACATTTCAGGAATATGACTGAAGAGTGCAGTTGATATTTTCGCATAAAAACATTACAGGAAGTTTTATAAACAATGGACCAGTTAAATCAAATACTTATACAGCGCAGGAAAAAAGCTGACGAGCTGGCTGAACTTGGTGTGGATCTGTACGCCAATGATTTCAAGCCGGCCCATCATATATCTGAGGTGCTCACCTCTTCCAGTGCTGAGGAAGTCCTCGCCGACATCGAAGATGCCTCCAATGTCCGGACCAGTTTCCAGGTTGCCGGCCGGATCCTGGCAATGAGAAAATTCGGCAAGGCCTCATTCCTTCATATCCAGGATGATTCAGGCAAGATACAAATTTACGTGCAGAGGGACTCCGTCGGGGAGGGAACCTACAAACAGTTCAAAAAATGGGATATCGGGGATATTGCCGGTTTCAGGGGAAAACTCTTTAAAACCAAAACCGGTGAACTGACCATTCAGGCTGACACCATCAAGCTGATCACAAAGTCACTGCGTCCGCTGCCGGAAAAATGGCACGGCCTGACCGATGTCGAGATGCGTTACCGGCAGCGTTATGTTGATCTCATCGTTAATCCAGAGGTCCGGGAGACCTTCCGCAATAGAATCGAGATCATCCGGCTGCTGCGAGAATATCTCTCCAACCGGGGCTTTCTGGAAGTGGAGACCCCCATGATGCAGGCCGTCCCGGGCGGAGCCACGGCAAAACCTTTCAAGACGCACCATAAGGCTCTTGATATGGATCTGTACCTGCGCATCGCCCCGGAACTCTACCTTAAAAGACTTCTAGTCGGCGGGTTTGAAAAGGTTTTCGAGATCAACCGCAACTTCCGGAACGAAGGCCTTTCCACCCGGCATAATCCTGAGTTCACCATGCTCGAATTCTACCAGGCATATGCGACCTATAACGATCTCATGGATCTGACCGAGGAAATGCTTTCCTGGCTGACGGAAGAGGTCAACGGTTCCATGAAAGTTACTTACCAGGGGCAGGTGGTTGACCTGTCTCCTCCCTGGAAAAGGTACACCATCGACGAGGCCCTGATTGAGGTAGGCGGAGTCGATCCCGATGTTCTGGATGATCCTGAAGCAGTCATGCAGCTGGCCAAGGAAAAGGGCATCGAGTTGGAACCCAAGGCCGGACCGGGCAAGGCCAAAACCGAACTGTTCGAGCTGCTGGTGGAGGAAAAGCTTATCAATCCCACCTTCGTCACCGCCTATCCCACGGAGGTCTCCCCCCTAGCCCTCAAGAACAGGGAAAACCCTGAGGTGACTGACCGGTTCGAACTCTTTATCACCGGCCGGGAGATCGCCAACGCCTTCAGTGAGTTGAACGACCCGGTGGACCAGAAAAACCGTTTTGCAAAACAGATCGCCGAACGGGGAGATGACGAGGAGGTCCATCCTGTGCTTGATGAGGATTATATCAGGGCCCTTGAATACGGGCTGCCGGCAGCAGCAGGAGAGGGCATCGGTATTGACAGACTGGTTATGCTCCTGACCGACTCTCCTTCAATCCGTGATGTTATTATTTTCCCGCACCTGAAAGCGGAGAAATAAAGGGGTCAAGGATTCCAGGATTCGAGGGGTCAAGGTTAGAAGCAAATTTTCAATTTTCAATTTTCAATTTTTAGTGCTCATGGGATACGAGTGGTTCATAAGCCTGAGATACCTGAAAGCCAAAAGGCGGCAGGGTTTCATTTCCCTTATATCGGTTATTTCCGTGGCAGGCGTGGCAGTTGGTGTCATGGCACTTATTGTGGTCCTGGCCGTTATGACCGGCTTTACCGACAGCCTGCGCGAAAAGATCCTCGGCATTAATTCCCATATTGTCGTACAGAGGCTGGGCGGCAGAATCCAGGATTACAAAAAGCTCAGCGAAAAAGTGCTGCAGGCCGATGGAGTAATGGCAGCAACGCCATACACCTACTCCCAGACCATGCTCTCCGTTCCCGAAGCCAGTTCCGGAGCGGTCGTCCGCGGTATCGATCCTGCCACTGCTGCTGAGGTGCTCAGCCTCAGCGACCAGCTGCTCAGCGGCAGTATAGGTGCCCTTGCAGCAGAAGGGATCAAACCAGCGGTTTCGCCGTCAAAAAAACTGCCCGGAATTATTCTCGGCAAGGAACTTGCCCGGACTCTTCATGTTGACATAGATTCGAACATCCGTCTCTTTTCACTTTCAGGCCCCTTGACACCAATGGGTGTCATACCCAAGATAAAAACCTGCCGGGTTGTCGGGATTTTTGATACGGGTATGTATGAGTATGACTCATCACTGGCCTATATTTCCATAAATACGGCCCAGGATTTTCTTGAACTGGGAAATGATATCCACGGACTTGAATTAAAGGTTGATGATATCTACAGGGCCTCTGAAATTGCGGCAAAACTGGAAAAAGATCTCGGTTTCGGATTTATCGTAAAGGACTGGATATCAATGAACAAAAACCTTTTTTCCGCCCTTAAGCTTGAAAAAACAGCCATGTTCATCATCCTGGCCCTCATCGTCCTGGTGGCGGCATTCAACATTATCAGCACGCTGATCATGGTGGTCATGAGTAAGGGCAAGGATATTGCCATCCTCAAATCAATGGGTGCCACCTCCATGGGCATCATGCGGATCTTTGTTTACGAGGGCCTGATTATCGGACTCACCGGCACGGTTCTCGGGGTAATCGGCGGGCTCGTACTCTGCGAGGTGCTCTCCAGGTACCAGTTTATCAAACTGCCCAGTGATGTGTATCCCATTACAACGCTTCCCATCAAGGTCCTGCCCATGGATGTCACCCTGGTGGCGATCTCGGCAGCCCTGATCACCCTGCTGGCAACCATATACCCTTCCTGGCAGGCCTCCAAGCTGGAACCCGCCGTGGCATTGCGCTATGAATAAGAAAGGTTTCAAGGGTCAAGGGGTTGAAACCCAAGAGAGCCTAGAAAATATTATAAGGAAAAGGCAGCAGCAGAGCTTTTATGCAGAATAAAGAAAATCATCCACAAACAACTGCACAAACAGCCACTTTCCAGGCTATAAATATAAAAAAATCTTACGAGGAAATTGGCAGCAGGATTGATGTCCTCACCGGGGTCGACCTGCACCTGAACCGCGGCGAGATGATATCCATAGTGGGTGCTTCAGGCACAGGCAAAACCACCCTGCTCCATATTCTGGGAACCCTTGACCGGCCAACGGCAGGAACTCTTCTCTATGAGGGGGTGGATGTCCTCAGTAAAAACGACATTGAACTCTCCGCCTACCGCAACAGGACCGTTGGTTTTGTCTTCCAGTTCCATCACCTGCTGCCGGAATTTACCGCCCTGGAGAATGTTATGATGCCCGGCCTGATCGGGGGAAGACAGAAAGCCGAAATGGCTGATCAGGCCGCTGCAATACTGGGCAAAGTCAAATTGTCCGATCGGACACACCATAAGGTGGGGGAACTGTCAGGCGGGGAACAGCAGAGGGTCGCTCTGGCCCGGGCCATTATTATGAAACCCCTGTTGCTGCTGGCTGACGAACCTACCGGAAACCTTGATACCAAAACCGGCTACAAGGTCTTCCAACTCCTGCAGGAAATGAGCGCCGAATACTCCCTGTCGGCTGTCATGGTTACCCATAACCTGGAACTTGCCAATGAGACGAACCGCTGCCTCACCCTTGCTGACGGCAAGCTGCATGAATGAAAAGATTGCAAATTTGAAAAAATGAAGATTAAAAATTATTCGTCAATTGAGCGATCTTACAAATCTTAATTTTCAATTCTCAATTCTCAATTTCCAGTTACCTTCCTTATCGCCGCCT
>JAFDCR010000303.1 GCA_019312685.1 Deltaproteobacteria bacterium
AATCATTGCCCATGGTAGATCTCCTCAAGCAGCAGGAGTATCCTGTCCCGGTTATTTCTCTGCTGGTTCAGGATCAACACGAAACTGTCTATTGTATCTCCTTCAGTAAAATAACCGGCATAGGCATACACCCCTTTCAAGGTGCCTGACTTGACGAACCTGCCATCTTCTTCCGGCAGATACCGGCCGTATGGCTTAAAGGCGTCGAGCAGCCGTATCATCGCATTGGGTGTCACCCTGTTTTTCCTGGAAAGGCCGGAGCCTTCTACGACTCTTATTTCAGCGGAAGTAAGATTGAATTTCTTCAGGAGAAATGTTTCCATTGCCTGCCTGGATTTTTCCCAGGTGGCCGGATGGCCGTATTCTGCCGCGCCCATTGCCAGAAACAGCTGATTGGCAATGAAATTGTTTGAATAAAGCATAAACGGCCCCAAGATATCCTCAAGGGTCCTGCTTGAACGGTGTATGTAGAAAGGCGCCAGTGAGACAGGTACGCTGCGGAATGCGATAACACCGCTTCCTGCAATATTTTCCTGCTGCAGAAATGCACGAAACAGCTCACCGGTATAGCGTCTTATTGCCTCAATCCCGTCTCTTGAATCCCAACTGATATTTATTCGGTGCACCCCTGGGACCAGGTCCCGGGAAAGCTCTGCCATCAGGGCCAGAGTCGGTGTCTGCTCTTCTGCCGACCGAACAGTTCCGGTCCTGTCCTTCTCAATGTTTATGGTATTGAAATTCACTGCAAGAGCACTGTTCTGGGCATCATAGGGATTATCACTCGTACCGGAGCCGTCCGCCGCTGCCGTAGTGGCAAAAGCGGTGTCGTCCAGATAAATGTTATTGATTCTCTCACAGCCCAGTTCTTTCAATCTTCCTGCAATAACGGCAACTTCTTCTGAAATAAGGAAAGGGTCGCCAAAACCCTTGATATAAAGGTTCTGCTCCGGGTCTATAAAAATATGCGTTTCAAAACGGTAATCCGGGCCCAATGAATGCAGAGCCGCAAGGCTGGCTGCCACCTTGATGATGCTTGCAGGGACAAACATTTCATGGGGATTCTCAGCTGCGATGACCCGGCCGTCTTTTTCAACCGCAAAACCGCCATTATCCAGATAATCCCGCAGAGCAGACAAGGTGGACTCGGCCGCATATGTTGGGAAGGCCAGGTGTGCCGCAAGCAGCAAAACCAGTAACGTTAAACTCAGATATCGTTGCAATACAATCTTCATCATCAAGGCTGTTATCCCAAAAAACAAGGCGGCAGGAATATTACCGCCGCCTTGAATAATAACAGATTCTATGCTTTAGGGGCAGATTTCTGTCTGTCAATCATCGGGTTGAATCGTCACCCGATAATCGTCGTTCGTTGTGTTGAACGACAAATCCGTCCCCTGTGGAATCATTACAGCTGAGGAAGATGCTTCATCGACTCTTCTATGGCCGCAGCCGGGTATTCATAATCATGCAGTTCGCCGTTGAAGTACTGCTCATATGCTGAAAGGTCCAAGAGGCCGTGACCCGACAGGTTGAACAGAATGGTTTTCGGCTCGTTCAGCTCGCGGGTTGCCTCGATGATTGCGCCGCGTATGGCATGACATGTTTCCGGGGCCGGGATAATCCCCTCGGTCCTGGCAAACAGGACGCCTGCTTCAAAAGTCTCCAGCTGATGAACGCTGACCGGCTCAATTATCTTCTCACGCACCAGGGCGCTGACAATCGGCGCCATGCCGTGATAGCGGAGTCCGCCGGCATGGATTCCGGGGGAAACAAAATCATGTCCCAGGGTGTGCATCTGCAGAAGCGGTGTTGTCTGGCCGGTATCACCAAAGTCGTACGCCAATCTTCCCTTGGTCATGGTTGGACATGATGCAGGCTCAACCCCGACAAATCTGGTTTTTTTACCTTCCAGAGCGTCTGCCACAAATGGTACTGCCAACCCGGCGAAGTTGGAACCGCCGCCGCAGCAGCCAACCACAACATCGGGATAATCACCGGCAATCTCCATCTGCTTCTTGGCCTCAAGGCCGACAATTGTCTGGTGCAGGATTACATGGTTCAGAACAGAACCAAGGGCATAATTTGTGCCATCGTTGGTAGCCGCATCTTCAATGGCTTCGCTGATGGCAATGCCAAGGGAACCGGGAGTATTCGGGTCCTTTTCAAGAAAAGCCCGGCCGGTATTTGTATCGGGACTCGGACTGGCAACCACCGTCCCGTTAAAGGTCTGCATCATGGTTTTTCGATAGGGTTTCTGGTCAAAGGAAACCCGTACCATATAGACCTTGCAATCAAGACCGAACTTACTGGTGGCAAAGCAGAGAGCGCTGCCCCATTGACCGGCACCGGTCTCTGTTGCCAGTCGTGTAATCCCTTCCCTTTTATTAAAATAAGCCTGGGCAACCGCGCTGTTCGGCTTATGGCTCCCGTTGGGAGATACACCTTCATTTTTATAATATATCTTGGCCTTGGTGCCTAATGCCTGCTCCAGTTTGTAGGCCCGGACCAGTGGCGCCGGCCGCCATATTTTATAAACCTCTCTGATCTCTTCAGGAATATCAATCCAGCGGTTGGGACTCATTTCCTGTTCGAGAAGCCCCATCGGAAAAATAGCAGCCAGTTTTTCAGGTGCTACCGGTTCTTTTGTTCCCGGATCCAGTGGCGGTTGCAGACCGTTTGGGATATCCGGGCAGATATTATACCACTGGGTCGGCATCTCATCTTCGCGCAGAACAATCTTTTTCTGACTCATACACTCTCCTTTCCATTAGCAACTTTTTTCACCTAGTATTTCTACTCAGAACGCACAACACAGAATTACTATAAAGTTTGTTAAATCGCAAATTTAAATATGAGTCAAAAAACAGGTATAGGGTAAGACTTTATTCTGATATTGTTTGGAACCTGTAAAAACAGATCTGTCACCATTTCGCTGTCATTCGGAGTCTCGCTTTGCTCGCTTACCTCGAACGTAACAACCGTGTCATTTCGAACGAATGTGAGAAATCTTTAAGATCTCTCCGGCCTGAAGGCCGTTCGAGATGACATCCTTGATGTAAAGAAAGGTTTTTATACGC
>JAFDCR010000304.1 GCA_019312685.1 Deltaproteobacteria bacterium
CAACGCCGTCGCTATCACCATCGTAGTTGACATTGCACTTTGTCGTCACCCCGTCTATTCCGCCTGAATCTTCCTTCGGCACCCTTTTGAACTGGCCGGTGCCGGAATCATACTCGTACCAGACCTCTGTATCATTCTCCAGTTCGTCAATGGTCAGAAAGTAACCGGCATAGTCATAGATTCCTGGTTGGAAGCTGTCATCAAAACACTCGTCCCTGGTTTCAACATAGACCAGGTCGTACATACTGTATGAGTTGTCAATCAGTAAGAGCATATTGGCCTGGACGTTTTCCGTGCCGAGGAACGGGGGCATACTGGTGCCTTCTTCATCGATACCAAGAGCAGTACTCTGCCCGGGAGCAGACAGCTCCAGAACAAGCAGCAGAAAGAAGGATATCATTGTCGTTGTTTTTGTTGCCGTGCGTCTCATGACCTGATCTCCTCTATATTTTGTGAAACTTCTGCAAAATGTTGTGTCCCATTCATCCGGGTCCGGCAGCTCTCCGGTTTATTAAAAAAAGCAGCCGGGGGAAGGTCTGATAATATGGACCCACTGCATAAAATGAGTTGACGAGGTGTTGTTTTCCCCGACCCTTTCGGCATAGACTTCATAGATAATACTGGCACCGCCTGTTGCAGCCCCCTTGCCGAGGCCTTCGTAGCCGGCGGCCATCTGGATGGCGCTTCCCTTGCTGAACCTGGTGGCGCCTCCCACCGTAACGTTGGTATCGGGAACATCTCTATATTCATGCAGGTTTAAATCCAGGTCCAGGTCCGGCGGATAAAAAAAGTCTACTACTTTTTCCCCGGCATCTTCTGCGTCCGGATCCACGCCCGGTCGTTTTCCTTTCTTGCGGATATTAAAGCCAAAGTTGAGATTGTTGACGTAGAACATGCCGCCGATAATTTCCCTGTCGGCCGGTAACCCGTCGTCTTCAGTGGGTGTATCGGTAAAGCCCGTAAGGCAGCCCAGGTTCTGCTCTATCATCTCACCTGCATTATCCAGTCCCGCATCTGTTTCATAAAAGGTGGTCATGTCCTGCTTTATGTTATTGGCGATCTGGATATCGGTTGTGCTCATTTTGCTCAAACCGATACCGATCAGAAAAATCAGGATCAGGATCAGCAGGGCGATATTGATGACAGAGCCATGCTGGTTGGAAAAAACATACATCAGCCTTTTTTTCATGCTCACTCTTCCTTCATGCGGACTACCTGCATGTTGATCTGGCGCGGTTCTTCCTTGATAAACCACTGGACTATGACGTTAATGGTTTTTGTTCTGGGCGGATCAACCGTGAGGGGCTCGCTTACCGCCACATTCCAGTAAAGCGTAAATATTTCATTCTTGCCGAGACCAGTATCGCAGCCATCTGCTTCCGCAATTGTTGGAGTGGATAGAGGACATCCAATATCATCGAGGCCGAAGTTGGATTTTCCGTCTTTATTGTTCGTGCCATCAGCATCGTCGTCGTCATCTATGCCATCGTCATTATCCGGATCACCCGGAGCATCCTGGTCGGTACCGTCGAGGTCGGTATCAACTATGTCATCAAAATCCATGGTCATCATATCTTCAATCTTTGCCGCGGCGATTAAGGTGGCCTCGGAAAGGTTGCCGGAAAAGGTATTGCTCTTCAGCGAAGAAATATTCAGGGCGGTGACCCCGAGCATGCCGATCATGAAGACCGATATGCCGAGCAGCACCTCAATCAGGGAGAATCCCCTGCTGTTTAGCATGATTGTTTTCCTCTTGTTTCTCTTCATGGTCATTAGATATTATTACGGATTTGCACTTTCATGCTGAAGGCGCGGCGCCGGAAATTATCATTCGGATGCGGGTTCGGCGCCGGCCATACTTCCTCGTTCTCCAGATTCCGGTATGTTTCCGTGTTTATATAGCGGTAATCTTCGTTGCTGGTGCGGACCACCAGGGTTACGTCCACCCGGTCAACTACTTTCAGGTCGGATTCGCTTAAAGGGGCATCAAGAGTATCCGGATCTACTGCCGGGGGCCCGACCGTGCCGGCATCCCAGTAGACAAAATTCAGGGCCTCCACATTGGTTATCAGTGTCTGGGAAACAAATGCTGCTGTTGAACCGCCTGCCCAGACCGAACGTATCAGATCATTTGTCGTGTTATCCAGGGTTGAAGGGGTTAGAAAATATTTTATCTGTTCCCCGTTATCGGTTATATCACCGTCACCGATCATCGACTCGTCATCTTCATCTATCTCACCGTCATCATCATTATCAAGACCGTCAGTGCCAAAGACTGTCGGGCCGTTTTCACTCCCCAGGTCCATGCTGAATTCAACGGATATTGTATTTCCTACAACGAAACCGGCGACGTCTCCGTCCTCCTCGTTAATGCCGGCCCTTCTCAGGTCGGCAACCAGCCTGGACATGCCGATGCGCAGGTTCTGCTGCATTTCCATGATCTGCTGCTGGGCATCGGCTGCCTGAGAAAAGGCTGTATACCCCCGGTAGATGGATATCACGGCTATTGCGGTCAGAAGGATGACGACCATCAATTCAACCAGGGTAAAACCGCTATCGTCTTTTAATAATCGTATTTTTCCGGACATGAATCTCACGCTCTAAATTTACTGGTGTCTTCTCTTGACTTTAATGATATAGTTGATAAAAATTGATTTTTTCTGCTCTCTTCCAATCGCTAATTAACTGCAGCCAAGGAAAATATCATGAAACATGCCAGCCACTCGAAAGGCTTCTCTCTCGTTGAACTTATGATCGTTGTTGTTGTGATCGGCATACTTGCCGCCGTAGCGGTTCCTGCCTACTTCAACCATATTATGCGCTCCCGTCAGTCCGATGCCTATCACAACCTGTTGGACATAAAGGCTGCCCAGGAAATGTATTATTCCATGGTAAACGACTATGCCGGCGACTATGAGCCTCTCCATACCTTTGATAATACCTTTACCAGGCTGCTGAGCTTTGATTTTACCGACACCAAATATTATAGGTACTATGTTATCAGCTCAACCAATCCTGATATCTTTACCGCCACGGCCGAGGGCCGGTTCAAAAAACTGATCGGTGATTCGATCCGGATCACTGAATCGGATGACCCGTGCATGTCATTCCGCGGTGCACTCGAAAGTTCCCTTGGCCTTGACGACTGTCCGTAACCTTTCCTCCTTTTTGCAGGTATTGTTTTCACAGGTTATTTTCTGCTCCATCTCTCGTCATATGAAGTGCCAACGAGATCGGTCAACTCGGATCTCCAGCGCGACAGCTTTGCCTGGCAGCTGCTTGCGTTATCTATTACCACTGCATAGGGAGACCCCCTTACACTGCTCCGGTCAGAACCGGAATACAGGTATATGACGGCGGCTCCGTCAGTATTACAGGTTCCATCCGGATACATCATCAAAACATTGTCTGTTGTAAGGGTCGCAAAAGTAATGCCGTCATTGTTGGGGGAAGATGTTAAGTCTGCACCTGTAGGCGGTGCTGATGCATATGGCGGGGTAAGATCCGGGCCGTCCGGAAGTGTTGGAGGTGTGGTTCCATCGGAAAAATCATAGAACTGCACGTCATTTCGTAAGGTGATATCCTTGAGAATTTCATCATTCGTGTCGCTGCAGTCTCCGTTACCGCCGGCAGGATCTGCATCAATACATATCCAGTAGCTGTCCGCTGCCCCTATCACTGGAAAAAATTCCACCGTAACAGTCTGGTTTTCCGTAACTGAAACAGCGCGGGCATAGTTGATCTCACCAAGCAGCTCAAATGCCTGGGTCTTAATTTTTGCGGTCGGGTTGGCAAACATGAAAACAACACCGGTGGCAATGATAGCTACGATCACCATAACGACCATCACCTCGATCAAGGTGAAGCCCTCTGTACATTTCACACGCAATCTGTCTCGATGCTGTTCGGTTATCACCTGCTTCTCCCTGAAAAAGCCCAATGAAATAAATCAGCCGCCGGTCGGCTGCAGAACCTGTTAAAAGGCTCCCTGTTTTCAGCAGTTTTGCCGGTTTTCGCCGAACCTGAGAGCATGGGGTCCGGCAAAAAAGCCAAACAGAAACTATTGAATTTTATGCAAAAAACATACCAAAAAAGGCTCCACAAATGCATAACCACACAAGAACAATCCGGTCTGGAAGCGCATAATACTTTATCCAATAATACAATGGCATTAGGCTGCTTTTCATGAAACGGCAATTACAACGCTTCAGGGCAATAATAACCGATTATTACCCAAAAAGCCAGACCTGCCGGGAAAATTAAACCTTTGACGTAAACAGAGTTGACATTGTGTGTAAATTAGGCCATACTGCCGAAAAACATGCTGTAAACAACGTTATCTCAACGCAAACAGGGTTTACAAAGATGAAGAAAGATACTGATATTGCTGAAGCAATGCTGAGCAAAAAACGTATTGCCGAACTCAAGCTGCGCCTGGAAAGGGTGACCCAGGCCTGGACAGTAGATGATTACCGGGCCCTGATTAAGTTTTATGTAAAAATCCTTCCCAAAATCACGGGGGCGGAGCGCTGTACTATATATATTATTGAAATGGCGACTGAAAAAATATGTTCAATTTTCGGGACCGGCCTGGAAGAGCGGCAGATAGAACCCCCGAGGGATGGGTCCATTGTCGGAGAGGCCATATCATCCGGCAAGGGCCTTATTGTCAATGACCTGGAATCCCGTGACGGCTTCCATACCCTGGTAGACACCGAGACCGGCTACAGTACCCGCAACATGATCTGCGTCCCCATAAAAAGCGTCTCAACCCATAGCATTACCGGTGCCATTCAGGTTCTCAACAAGCGGCTGCACGGATCCTTTACCAGAGAAGACCTTACGCAGCTCGAGGAGGTGGCAAATTTCCTGGCCCTGTCAATTGAAAATATAATTATCAACCAGGAAATCCTGAGAATTTCCAGCCAGATGAACCGCGAATATGAACGGTTTGACAAGGACCTATCAATAGACTCGCTCTTTATTGCGGAAAGCCAGGCCATGCGGGAGGTGCTTGATC
>JAFDCR010000305.1 GCA_019312685.1 Deltaproteobacteria bacterium
AGAGCAGCGCCAGGCAGGTATAACAGTTGCACCGAGATAGGGCATCACTGTAAATGAAAAAATGAGCATAAGGTCGGCCACAGCTACAGTCGGCAGCAATTTAAATGGCGGATGGATGACGGACCATCCTACCATGACAGGTTTTAGAAGAGTGGCATCAAAAAATGCCACATGAATATAAGCCGCTGTACACCCAATAATAAAGGCCAAGGATGACACCAGGATGCTTTCCCAGAAGCGGGCGGCAAGAATGTCGGCAGTTTCCCAGCCAAGTATCTTGAGAATGCCGATTTCTCTTTTCTCTTCGGGTGACAATCCCGAGGCCTTATCCCAGGCAAGAATTGTAAAGGCAATTAAGGCCGTCAGAAGACATATTGAGGCAAAACCGCTGCGCCAGCTGAAAACGACCTGATATGTTTTTTGGATATGTGATTTTGTAAGGACTCTGGTATCAGGAAGTAAAGCGGCTATCTTTTTTGCAATGGTTTCAATCTCGGTGGGATTTGCCACGTAAACACAGAGATCGGTTACCATGGATTCAGGTATGGCGAAAAGCTCACGGGCATCAGCAAGATTCATAACTATAAGGTCATTGGTCAGCAGGTCGGTCTGCTGGCTGAAAAGGCCGGTCATTTCAAAGGATTTCAGGGAGAGATCCGGTTTGAATAATGAAAAGATCTTCCGTTCGCCGAGACCGAGAATCTTATGGACAGAGCGGCCAAGCACCGCTGAACCGGGCTCGGCTTTTTGGGGGAATTGCCCATGGGAAAGGGTGAGATTGAGCATGTTAGCTGAGGGCATGGAGTTCCTCTGCAGGGCCAGGACGGTATAGTTGGCCAGGTTTGCTTCATCAAAATAGTAGCCCCATATCCGCGGTATGATTGCCCGGATACCATAAATTGCTTGTAATTTATCCTTATAAGCCAGTGGAATTCCTTCCTGCCGGCCGGCAGACATTTTTTGAATGGTTATTTCAGGCGTATTTTCCAGAACCGCTTCCGCGGAATTTGACAGGGCACCGGTCAGCATCTGAAACGAGCCCAGTAAAAAGATCACCAAGGCAAATACAAGCATAATGCCTAAATTTTTCAGTTTTCTCCGCCAAAGGGCCGAAAGTGCAAAATCAAGAATATTAATTTGTTTTTCTAGACTTTTGGGGATTGTAACCATACAGTTACCGGGTAGGTGTATTTTGTCTGACCGCCCAGAAGGAACCGGTGGGAAAATGTTCAAGTGCGCCCGGGTGGTCCATAAAAGGGGCGACGGGATCACTCACTGAAGGATGTCGTGTATAACGTGCCTCTGTAGCAACGCAGAGATCAGTAAGTCCCAGTCCTGCAACCGCTATCTTTTGTATTTTTTCCTCAGATTTGAGTTCTTTTTTCAACCGATGCGAATGAAAAACAAGAGAAATGTCCGCCAGGAATAAAAACAGGATAATGATAAGTAAAATATGTGAAGGACGCATAATAACCGATTTAAATAGTGTGGAAGAAATTGATGCGTTTCAGCCTGTCAATAAAGCTATCTCATTTTCTGCCCGAATCTTAGAGATTCAATAAATTCGGGAGTAATTTTACCGAAGGTTAGAATATCCTTACCGTGATGGTCCTTGGAGAAAGATTCCGCTGCTTCTTTTGAGGCAAAAGGGATGAGTTCATGACCCATTGGACCATATACATCACTGCCTGCAACATAAAATGCCTCTTTTGCGGAAAGCCAGTTAAGCGAATAGTAGTCTTTAACATATATGGCTTTTATTGAGTCTCCGGAATGGCTGCCATACTTTTCCGGATTGAAATAAAAAACCATCATGTCTTTGACGCCGTCGAAGAATTTTACCTTGTCCTGGTCATTATAATGGATTTGGGCCAGCCAGTTCGGAAATTTTGCGACAAACATCCCGCAGACCGAACAGCGGGCCCGGGGTGAAACAGCCTCAACAGGTTCACCGTTTGCATGAAGGACTGGTGGTAAGATAAAAATGCAGACGAACAGAATTAACATAAGAGATTTAGTTGTTTTCATAAATACTCACAAATTGCGTCGTTTAATCATGGTTATGCCTGAAAGTATTTATCGAGGAGTTCATTAAGTTCCGCCTCACTCACTCCACCCAAAAGAGCAGCGAGCAATTTATGCTCAGGTGAAAGTACCAAGGTAAGCGGCTGTACTTTGATATTGTACTGTTCGGCAATTGAACCTTTCTTGTCATAAATTACAGGAAATTGAATGTTAAGATCATCTGTAAAACTTTGTACCTCCTCAGTGTTGGCACCATTGTTGTTGATATAGACAATTTTAAGCCCTTGACGGCGGTACTTTTCATAAAATTTATTGAAAATGGGAGTGTCGGCCTTACAGTACGGGCAGTTGATGAGAAAAAAACGCACAATGACCGGCCCGTCCTTGTGGGAGGCCAGGGAAAAAGTTTTGCCTGAAAGGTCAACACCTGTAAAAGAAGCGAGGGTGTCACCTGTCTGTATGGCTTTTTTCTTATCACCCGAACAGCCGTAAAGCAGAAAGCCGCTGCAGGTAATATACAGGAGAACAACAATGGATATATAAAATTTGATTCTCATCAACAGTTAACCGGGAATTAGTTTGTCTGGGTTTTATTGTATATATAAAAATATAGCAGTTAAGAATCCAATTCCTTAAATAATTTTAAATAGTAAACGATGCAGGAATTTTCGGCAAGATGGAGTCGTGTTGTTGATGTATCTATTTTATTAGTCAACGTAATCGATACTTTGGATTTATTAAAACTTGCTACAAAGCTTATTGCAGGTTATCTTCCTGAATTTACTGACAGCAGCCAACCAGTATAATTTAAAAGGTGATGTTTTCTATACTTAAAGGTTTCAATAAACGATTATAGCTGATTTGATAAAAGGAGGATTTCTAATATGCATCAGTTTCGTAAAACATGCATTCTGCTGTTCGCTCTTATTTTCTGTGCCGTCGGCCTTGTTCAGGCCGAAGTGGAGATGGGAGAATCAAGGTCTTTTAAGCTTGATGCAAAACCCATTGATATGACCACTTCCGCTGACGGGAAGTATACATTTGTTCTTGCTGAGGGCGGTAAGGTTTTTATTTTAGACGGGAGCGGTACAATAAAGGATACCATTACTGTGAGTAAGTCCGTTGTAAGCATCGGCACCTCGCCCAACGGTGATTTCCTGCTGCTTGCCGACAGCAAAGCAAATACTTTAGAAGTTGTCAGGATTAGCTTTATCGTTGATATTGATATTGCGGGACTCGCAATTAAAGGACCTGAAAACGCCCCGGTGGTCATCGCGGTTTTCAGTGACTACCAGTGACCTTACTGCGCAAAGGTTGAACCTTTACTCGAGCAGGTGCTCGAGCAGTATCCCAATGATGTCAAACTGGTTTTCAAAAATTTCCCTCTGACAAGAATACATAAGTCCGCTATGGGGGCTGCCATCGCTGCGATGGCGGCAAAACAGCAGGGCAAATTCTGGGAGTATCACGCAGAACTCTTTAACAATTACAATAAGCTGAGCGAGGCAAAATTTGAAGAGATCGCCCAGTCGCTGGGATTGAATCTGGAACAGTTCAAAGAGGATTTGAAAAATCCGGCTTTGGCAGCAATGGTGCAGCGGGATCTGCAGGACGGTGTAGAAGCCGGGGTGCGCGGCACTCCTTCCATTTTCATAAACGGCCGGATGTTGCAACAGAGAAGTCTTGCCGGTTTTAAACAGATAATTGATGCTGAACTGGCGAAGATAAAGAAATAAGTCCCAGGATACGGTGTAGCATTCTGCTGCGTGAAAAGTAATTATGAGAAGCTTTAGAAAAGAACTGTGGTTTAATGTGCCTACCAGACGTGCATTTATAAATATCACACCGCAGGTGGATGAGTGTCTCCGGGAGAGCGGTGTCCGGGAAGGCTTTGTTCTGGTCAATGCCATGCACATCACAGCAAGTGTATTCATTAATGATGATGAATCCGGCCTGCACCACGACTATGAGGTATGGCTTGAGAAGCTTGCTCCCCATGAACCTGTTTCCCAGTATCGCCATAACGGTTATGAGGACAATGCCGATGCCCATTTGAAAAGGCAGGTCATGGGCCGTGAGGTCGTTGTGGCAATCACGGACGGCAGGCTTGATTTCGGTACCTGGGAGCAGATATTCTACGGCGAGTTCGATGGCGGCCGTAAAAAAAGGGTCCTGGTGAAAATCATCGGTGAGTAACTCCTAATCCAAAAAAATTCAGACCCAAGGACTCAAGTCGGTTGTTGATGGCTGGCAATCATACGTTGAAGTCCTTTTTATTTCAGTTAAGGTCAGCATATGGGATTATTTGAAATAATTGCCATCCTGCTCTGTCTTTCCGCCTTTTTCAGTTTTATCAATTACCGGTTTCTGGGACTGCCAAACACCATCGGTCTCATGTTCATCGGCCTGCTTTTTTCACTGCTGCTGATTGCAATCGGCTGGTTTGAACCGGACTCAAAAAAATGGGCGATTGCAATGTTAACCAAGATTGATTTTAACGAGACCCTGCTGCACGGCATGCTCGGTTTCCTGCTCTTTGCAGGTGCTCTTCATGTGAATATCAATGATCTGAGGCAGCAGTACAGAATTATTCTGGGGCTGGCAACAGCCGGGGTTGTCATTTCAACCTTCCTTGTCGCTCTCATGAGTTGGTGGCTGTTGAATTTTCTCGGACTTAATCTGCCCTGGATCTATTGTTTGCTCTTCGGTGCCCTGATCTCGCCCACTGATCCCATTGCTGTTCTGGGTATTCTTAAAAAGACCGGCACTCCCAAAAGCCTGGAAATAAAGATCGTCGGCGAATCACTGTTTAACGACGGGGTTGGGGTTGTCATATTTCTTATTCTGCTTGACGTGGCAAACAGCAGCCATGCTTTTGATTTTTCCGGTGTATTCATACTTTTTATCCGGGAGGCCCTCGGGGGTGGTCTGCTAGGCCTTGGGGCAGGTATGCTGGCCTACTGGATGCTTAAACAGGTGGATAATTACCAGGTTGAAATCCTGATCACCCTCG
>JAFDCR010000306.1 GCA_019312685.1 Deltaproteobacteria bacterium
CAATGCGGTGATAGCGCCTTTTCTGGAGTTTTTTCAGCGTAACAATACGGGCAGTGCGGTCTTCATCCTGGCTTTCATTCTGCTGTACAAATTCGGTGACGCCTTTGCCGGGGTGATGGCTAACCCGTTCTACATCCTCATCGGCTTTACCAAGGTGGAAATCGCCAATGTGAGTAAGATTTTCGGTGTTTTTGCCACTCTGCTGGGTGTTTTTACCGGCGGGCTGGTGGTCAAGCGTCTGGGTATCCTGAAGAGTCTGTTCTACTGCGGTCTGCTGCAGATGATCTCGAACCTGATGTTCGCGGCCCAGGCCACCATCGGCCCCAAGGTAAGTTTCCTGTTTCTTACCATCGGGATTGAGAACCTGTCCGGAGGCATGGGATCGGCAGCCTTCGTCGCCTACCTGTCAATGCTGTGCAATACGGCCTATACCGGCACCCAGTATGCCCTGTTCACTTCCTTCATGGCTTTCGGCCGCACCTGGCTTTCGGCCATGTCGGGATGGACCGCTGATCACACTGATTGGATGACTTTTTTTATCATTTCCACTTTTGCGGCTGTTCCAGGCCTGCTGATGCTGCTTGGAATGATAAAACGATTACCCATGGCGGTACAGGCCGGACATCAGCAGTTCCCATCTTTGGAAAAATTTGAAATGCGGAAGGATGAGCCATGATCTTTCTTGTTGGATTTTTTTAGGATTAAAGCTATCGAGCAACGAAGGCATATCTAGAATTCATGCAGATATTTGAGCCAGCGGAAACCGAAAAGTTTTATTCAAAGAAGATTTTGCCGTACCTCTTTTAGAATTACAAAAAGATTTTCCAGAATTCGAAATTACAGCAAAACCCAGGATTGAAGAAACGAAAGAGGCCGAAGCTAAGGTTGGTAATTGGGCACGTTTTGGAGGTTCAGCTTATTTAGTCTAAACAAATATGACACCAGTTCAAGTTCGAGATGCAATATCACTTGCTCTTGGCTCTTTCAAAGAAAAAGGGACAAATTTACTTTTTTATACTTCCTTCAAACGAGAAGAACACGCTCGGGTTTCTCCAGTACATTTGCCTGGAGCTTTTGAAAGACCGCACCTCCAGTCACCGGAACGGATGCTTGGCTGGTCGCAACCGAACGGAGGAATTTCATATGTTGCTGGTCAGACCGGGACAACGATTGGTGAATCCATACCAGGGTGTTGTCAGCAGGACGGTAAAGAACCAACGGCCCCAAGACAACGTCATTATCTGGTCCGGAGGCTAAAATCCCATAACACACCATATGACCCAGCCTGAAATATTTCGGTGGTTTTTGGTACTCCAGCAATGCGGCAAACATGGTGAGTGTTTTTTCGACGCCGTCGGCAACGCTTCCGGCCAACCACGCCATGCCCTCCCGGGCCAAATTTTTAATATCCGCATCAGTGTAAGTCAAATCAAGCTGTTCAACCGCATCCCTCAGGACCGTTTCAACGGATTTACCCCTGGTGCTCATCTTGATATCGGAATCGACCAAAATTTTACGGATGGTACGAATGCTCCACATTTCTAAGGTTCTCGGGTTTCTGCGAGTGACCACATCCTTTATGGTGGATCGAAATATCGGCAGTTCATTGTCCAGGACCAGGATCATTTTCAGCTCTCCTTCGAGCGCCTTGACATAGAGATCCAGATCCCGTTCATGCTGGTATTGGTAAGGACTCAACTCCAAAAGGCGCCGCATGGCCTCTTTGTTAACTGGGTGTCGTGACTTCTCAGTCCCGCAGGATGCAATAACCAGGGAGGCGAGCCTGTCAAGCTCGATTTTTCTCCACAGGTTTTCTTGAAACGACATTTTTTCCATTGTTTCTCCAGTTAAGGATGTTGTTTGTCACCCTTGCCAATAAGGTGTCGTTTTGCTTGTGTCAGAAAACATTTGGAAAGTATGGCTCCAATTTCCCCAGGCTGTTTAGTGCCTGAAGAGCATTTTCTTTTTTGGAGGCAGGAAACAATGTAGTGAGTATCTTTTATGCTACCAAAATTAAAAATAATAGCTTCATCTGATTTGTCCTTAGAAAAAGGGAACACATACTTAATTAATTACACTTCTAATATAACTCAAAAGTCGAGATACCTATTTAATCTGGACTTTTGAAGATCAAACATTTCCCGTTTTTTTCCGAACGTTTGTGAACACCCATAAAATAAAGACGGCGGAGGGGTTAACTCCTGTCTTCACCTACACTTTTATTCCCCAAAAAAATAATAGTTTAAATTACAGGTGAAATTTAGAAAATTGGCCTGTAGGCCAGAAGAAAGTTACTGGTAAATCTTCGGTGGGATAATTGTTTGGAATTACTACGAAAGAATGGCGGAGAGAGAGGGATTCGAACCCTCGGTGGGGTATAACCCCCACACTCGCTTAGCAGGCGAGCACCTTCAGCCAACTCGGTCATCTCTCCGGCCAAAGTAGGATAAATAATGTGGCGGAGGAAGTAGGATTCGAACCCACGGAACTTTCGTTCAACGGTTTTCAAGACCGCCGCCTTCAACCACTCGGCCATTCCTCCGCGATCAAGAAAGTGGTTTGTACCATTTCAGCAATCTGCTGTCAATATTATGAATATACACCAGCGCCTTTAAGTGGGCTATAACTTCATAATTCACTCCATTAACCCATTAACATTTAAGCTGATTTAACTGGTGCACTATAAAGCAAGTATAAGGTGTGGCTGGCGGGATATTTATTCATCAGAGAGTTTTTTCAGTTCATAGAGCAGATTCAGAGCCTCTAGTGGAGAAAGTCTGTCCGGTGAGATCGCTTCCAGTTTTTCGCGGATCGGGTCTGAGCCGGGAAAAAGATTTAACTGGCTTGGATGTTTTGCGCCATTCCCAGCCCTTTTTTTGCCTTTCCGGTTCCTGCTTGCTGCAATACGGGGTTCTCCCAAATAGTCGAATTCCCCTTTTTCAATGTTTTTCAGGATCTCATGGGCCCGCTCCACCACCTTGGGGGGAACACCTGCCAGGGCGGCAACCTGGATGCCGTAGCTCCTGTTGGTTCCGCCCTTCATGAGCTTATGGAGAAAAATGATGGAATCGTTCCATTCCCGCACCCCGATATTATAGTTTTTCACCCGGCTTCTGGTTAAGGAGAGTTCTGTGAGTTCATGGTAATGGGTGGCAAAAAGAGTTTTAACCCCTTTACCGTTTTTGTTTACCAGGTCCTCGGCAACAGCCCAGGCAATGGCCAGACCGTCAAAGGTGCTGGTCCCCCGGCCAATTTCATCAAGAATGACCAGGCTTTTTTCCGTGGCATTGTTCAGGATGTTTGCAGTTTCATTCATTTCAACCATGAAGGTTGACTGGCCCCGGCGCAGATCGTCCATGGCGCCCACCCGGGTGAAAATGCGGTCCACCACTCCAATTTCCGCCTTTTCGGCAGGCACAAAGCTCCCCATCTGTGCCATGAGCACTATGAGGGCTGCCTGGCGCAGGACAGTTGATTTGCCGGCCATGTTGGGTCCGGTGATGATCAGCACCTCCTCGTTTTCCTGGTCCAGATGTATATCGTTGGGCACAAACCTGCCTGCGGGCAAGGTCCGTTCTATGACCGGATGCCTTCCCTCTGTAATCGTAATTTCCTCGCTGTCATTAACAATCGGCTTCACATACCTGTGACGGCGGGCCGCTTCAGCCAGGCAGGCAAAATAATCAAGGCGGGCAAGGTTTGCGGCTGTTTCAAGCAGGTCGCGGCTCTTGGCAGCCACCCGGCTTCTGATATCTGTAAAAATCCTGTATTCAAGTTCAAGCCTTTTTTCCTCAGCTCCGAGCACCTTGTTTTCAAACTCTTTCAACTCAGGGGTTATGAAACGCTCGGCATTGACCAGGGTCTGCTTGCGGATAAAATAATCCGGGACATTTTCCAGTTGGCCGCGGCTTACCTCAAGATAGTACCCGAAAACCTTGTTAAATCCGATTTTAAGGTTGGCAATACCCGTACGCTCTCTTTCCGTTGCTTCAAGATCAAGAATCATTCCCCTGCCGTCCCGCAGGAGGCTTATCAGTTCATCCAGTTCTGCATGAAAGCCGTCTTTGATGATTTTTCCTTCCCTAAGGGTTATCGGGGCGTTATCCCTGATGCTTTCATCCAGCAGGTCCTTTATCTCTGACAGTTCATTTATATCTGATGAGACCTTATGCAGAATCCCTCTTTTTACTCCGGAGAAAAGTTTTTTGATATCCGGCAGCTGGCTAAGGGTATTGCGAATGGCAAGCAGATCCCTGGGATTGGCGCTGCCGAGCACGACCCTGCTGTTCAGCCGCTCCAGATCATACACATCAGCCAAAAGACCGAGCAGATTTTCCCGCAGTCTGTTCTTTGAATATAATATCTCAACTCCATCCAGCCTGGATCGGATTTGGGCCACATCCCTCAAGGGGAAGAGCAGCCTGCGCTTAAGAAGACGGGCGCCCATCGGCGTAGAGGTGTAATCAAGGGTGTCAAGCAGCGATCCCTTTCTGGTACCGCCCACAATGGTCTGGGCCAGTTCAAGGTTGCGGCGTGAAGGTTCATCGACAATCAAAAAATCGTCAAGATTAACCGGAATGAGTTTTTCAATGTGTGAGCAGGCGGTTTTCTGGGTCTCTGAAACATACTGCAGAAGGGCGCCCGCAGCTGAGATCCCGGCCTTCAATTGCTCGCAGCCGAATCCGGCAAGGTTCAGGGTTGAAAAGTGTTCCAGCAGGGTTTCCCGGGCGGTTTCCAAATAAAAAGTATGTTCAGGCCTCACGGTCAGACAGATGTTCGGCAGGAAGCCGGTAATGGCAGCAACAACCGTTTTATCATTTTCCTCAACGGATTCCTCAAAAAGAAGTTCTGCCGGTGCCATCCTGGTGATTTCATCCAGAAGCCCTTCAAGGTCCCCATGCTCGTTCACCAGAAATTCGCCGGTGGATATATCGAGATAGGCGGCCCCGTAGATTTGACCTGACTTATCAGAAGAGATAAAAACAGAAGACAGGTAGCGGTTGCTCTTGTCATCTAGGAGCTGTTCATCTGTTGTAACCCCGGGAGTAACTACCCGGACAACATCCCGCTTGACTATATTGCCGCCTTTTACTGAACGGGGATCTTCAACCTGTTCGCAGACAGCCACCCGATGGCCCGCTTTAACAAGTTTGGCAAGGTAGGAAGAGGCTGCATGGAAGGGAACCCCGCACATGGGTATTTTATTCTCCTCATTTTTGCTGCTGCGGGACGTAAGTGTAATGCCAAGAATTTTTGCCGCAACTACGGCATCATCAAAGAACATCTCGTAAAAGTCACCCATGCGGTAAAAGAGGATGGCATCATCCTGGGTGGCCTTGATCTCCATGTACTGCTGGAGCATGGGGGTTATTTTTGGGGTTGTTGTCATAGGTAACTAAGTATTTCGTTAATATAAATTTTTTCCAAGTTAAAAGAATCTGGATCCCCGCCTCCGCGGGGATGACATACTGATCAACACAGTCACTCCCCTATCAACACAGTCACTCCCGCGAAGGCGGGAGTCCATTAATTATTTATCTCCTTTTATATACAACAGTTTCTGAAAATCAGGTAATAGCCGGTCAAAGGTGTTTTCAATATGTTCCGGGATCGTTCTCACCTCGTCCAGCACGGTCATAAAGTTATGGTCTCCCTCCCAGCGCGGCACCACGTGAAAATGAAGGTGGTCCGGTTGACCCGCACCGGCAACCTTACCAAGGTTGAGGCCGATGTTAAAGCCGTCCGAGTTTAGATGTTTTCTTAATATATCAACCGACTTCTTCATAATACCAAACAGGGCGGTACTTTCATCATTCTGCACCTCATTTATATCGCTGAAATGACGGCTTGGCGCTATTAAAAGATGTCCGTTGGCATAAGGAAAGCGGTTTAAGAGAACCACGGTCAGGGCATCACGGTAAAGCAGCAAATTTTTTTTATCAGAACTTTTCCCGGATCCTGCTTCAAAAATACATCCTTTTTCTTTGGGTTCTTTTCCCTGGATATATGACATGCGCCAGGGGGTCCAGAGGTTTTTCAAGAGACGTTCTCCACTGAATGTATTCGGCCCTTTATGCCGGCCTGGTCAACTGTAATAATAGCATAGGTTCCCGAAGCCCCATATGTGCCGGTAGCCGTAAAGCTGCCCGGATTTACCATCAGGGTCGAGCCATACAGGTGGCAGACAGGCTTATGCGTATGGCCATAGACAATACAGTCTATCGGACCGAAGGCATCGAACAGCCGTTCTTCGGTATTGTGCATGTAACCGGCGCCGTGAAAAAGCGCGATACGGAAACCATTCACTGTTATTATTTTGCTGGCCGGAAGTGCTGCCCGGGTTTTGGGGCCGCACATGTTGCCGTGGACCGCATGAACCTTTTTGGGGTTAAAAGCATCAAGGATCGAGAGACTTGTCAGGTCGCCGGCATGCAGAATCATATCAACATCAGCAAAGCAGCGCTTAATTTTTTTTCTGAACCGCTCATCCGGTTCCAGGAGGTGTGTGTCTGAAAGAACACCGATGGTAATCATGGTTTACTTATAAATATTATTCAAAACAATTTAATGTGGCTCTTAATGATGTCCAGTTAATGTGGCTCTTAATGATGTCCAGGTTTTTGAGTATTCTTGAAGGTTGCTGCTGAACAAAAACTGGATCGGAGTCTCCCCCTGGTCGCTTACCTCCCGCCTCCGCGGGGATGACATACCATAGAACACAACCACTCCCGCGCAGGCGGGAGTCCAGATTATCAATAATTGAAAACAGTTTATAGCCACGAAATTTAAAAAATCAATTTTAGCTTTCAGGAGGTCCTGAATAATTTATATCTTAAAATCTGACCTTTACCCTGTAAACCAGCTCTGCCGAACCTTTTGCGGGAACCGGGACCTGCCATTCCGCCTCTGAAGAACTGATTTTTTTATGGCTCAGGTTTTCAGATAAAATATCCCATTCACCCGGCATGGGCTCCACGACCCTGACAACCACATCTTCATCTTTACCGTTTTTCAACTCAATTCTGTAGCTGCTTTCGTAAACATAGTTGTATCTGCCGAAACCGGAAAGCTTTTTGAAGTCCGTCTGTTTCCGGTCTGCCGTAATATCAAAAGCATTACCCAGCTTAAGCCTGACAGTCTCATTTTCAGGCGTATGATCTATGCTGTCTTCCCCGACAAACTGGACGGACCCCGAACTGTCCTGCTTATAGACCCGGACAATACCTTTTGGCAGAGGAATGCCAAGGTTTACGGATTTTTTATTTTCAAAGGACAGGTAGACCGCAACTTTTATTTTGGAGCCGAGATCGCCCGAGCGGTTCCGGTAGTAATAATCCTGGCCCCTGAGGAGATACTCCTTGCTGCTGGTAATATTCTTTGCCTGCAGAAGGGCAACCTGCTTTGTCTGGTTTTCCAGGATATTTGTTGGTCTGTCAAGGGTATAGAGGTGGTATTCAAAAAGGGCTTCCTCGCTCATTCTTGGCGCCTTTGCTTCATACACCATCTCAACCATATCCCTTCGCATTCTTTTATCAAACACCGGCTTTACCTGATGCACATCCCCGGCAACAAGCTGCAGTCGGGCATTATTATAAGAGGTGCCGCTGGTATTGGTAAGAGTTACCCAGCCAAGCAAATTCAGCCTCGTTTCATCACTGTTCAGTTCAGCAACATAATCTGCCTGCCAGCTGAGGCCTCCGGTCAGATAGCTCAACTCCAGATCCTGGGGGGCGGAAGTTCCGCTTACCAACTGCATAACAAGAGTCGGTTTGTCACGGAGATTGTCAGGAACATCAGGGAAAATAAGCCTTCCGCCGGAAACACCGGTTTCAATCCTGTCGCCAACACGCAGGACAATACCGTTATTGGCGCTTAAAACCGCGGCATCCTCTACCGTTTCCTCTCCTGTCGTAGGGTGGGTTTTTACTATCCCGATGTTTCGGCCCACGTATTTTTCAAGCAACTTCTGCGGGGTCAGCAGATCAAAATCAAAATTCTGTTCTATCACCACAATATTCTGAGCCCCGGAAACACTTTGCAGAAGAGCTGTTTCCGGCCGCATTCTGCCACTGACCTCCCTGAAGGCAAGACTGTTCTCTCCCTCTGCCAGGGAGATGGTTCTTTTGTCCTTTATCAGGGCAAGGTTTTCGTTGTAAATGGTGACGGCCACCTCTTTCTGGTCTGCCAGGGTGCTGATCTTTTCCTTGTTTGCGGCAGTGACGGAATCTGCTGAAAACAGCAGTGCCAGTAAAGTTATCCCGATGATGCATCTGTTAACCATAATCCCTCCAATCGTTGAGATTAGCTGTCAGATAATTTATAAAAAAATTGGTATAATTTTCAGGGCTGCATGTTGCGTTCGGCTACAAAGTTGATTTATTCCAGTTGAAGAAAAAAATCAAAAGATCATTTTCAGACAGGAAATTATTCAACACATCAGAGATACAGAACCCATAATCTTATCGTTGCATAAAAATACGTAAAAACGTATAGTAGGCCGCCTATTTATGGGTATAAACAAATTATTAACTTTTATAAATATGTTTTCCAGGAGCAAGAAAAATGTATTCTGCATCAGATCTACGTAAGGGCCTTAAAATTCAAATAGATGGTGAGCCGTATGTGGTGGTTGACTTTCAGTTTTCCAAGCCGGGTAAAGGCCAGGCCCTTTATCGGACCAAGTTGAAAAATATGGTAACCGGCAACCAGTTTGACCGGACATTCAGATCGAACGACAAATTTGAGAAGGCGCCCCTTGAGGAAAGAACCATGCAGTATCTTTACTCCCAGGGCGATGAGTTTCATTTTATGGACACCAAAAATTATGAACAGGTTGTTGTGACCCAAGACCAGCTTGGTGATGATACAAACTTTCTCATTGATAACATGGAGGTCCAGGTCCTGCTTTTTAATAACAACCCGATCGGAGTCACCCTGCCGAATTTTGTTAATCTGACCGTAACAAGGGCTGATCCATGGGCCAAAGGGGACACCTCAGGCAGCGACTCGAAACCGGTTACAGTGGAGACTGGATATGAACTGCAGGTTCCCCCTTTTATTGAAGAGGGTGACAGGATACAGATTGATACTCGTACCGGAGTATATATGACCCGCGTAAAAGAGTGATGGCGTCGTAAAAATCCGATCTGCTGTGTCGCAGCGCATTTTTGTCTCGTTCGGCATACTTTTGTATAGCCTCACTCGAAAAAAAGCACTGCTCCTTGCATTTCAAGATTTTTACTTAGCCATATTATGACTTTATAATACTACCCAAAGTAAGTTTTAGTGGTTTGTCTAAAATTACAAGCCATCTTCAATTCTTTCTCTACAACATTTTGAAATGCTAAACGAATTGGGCCTGAGAAAAAGGGCAGAACTTATCCAGGCAATACGCGCATTTTTTATCAACCGGGAATATGTTGAGGTTGATACCCCTGCCAGGCTGCCGGTTGTGATCCCCGAAGCCCATAACCTGCCGGTGGAGTCTGGGGACCATATCCTGCAGACATCCCCGGAAATCTGTATGAAAAGGGTTCTGGCGGAAACAGGATGTCGGAGAATATTCCAGATCTGCAAGTGTTACCGGAAGAACGAAAGGGGAGACAGGCATCTGCCCGAGTTTACCATGCTGGAGTGGTACAGAGCCCAGAGTGATTACAACTCACTCATGACTGAATGCGAGGACTTTATAATCGAGGTGGCTGAAGCAATAGGGCGTCGGGGCTACTTGTCTTATCAACGCACTGATATCACGCTGGAAAAACCATGGGCCAGGATAACGGTTTCGGATGCATTTTCAATGTATTCTCCTGTTTCAATGGCCCAGGCCCTGGAAGAAAATATCTTTGATGAAATTCTCTGCACCCATATTGAACCGCGGCTCGGGATGAAAAAACCGGTTTTCCTCTATGATTATCCGGCGGAATTAGGGGCTTTGGCCAGAAAAAAGACTGATAATCCTTCTGTGGCTGAGCGCTTTGAGGTCTATGTTGCCGGGCTGGAGCTTGCCAACGGTTTTTCCGAGTTAACCGATCCCAAAGAACAGCGGCAGAGGTTTGAACAGGAACTTAAAAGTATCGAACACCAGGGACGTTCTGCCGGCAGAATGCCGGAAAAATTCCTAAAATCACTTGTAAATATGCCAGAGGCGGCTGGAATTGCCCTGGGTGTCGACCGGCTGGCCATGATTTTGTTTGATCTTGATACAATCGACAAAACAGTTTTGTTTGTCCCGGAAGACCTCTAACCAGTTATGGTGGTAAATCAGGTGATTAAATAACGATAAAAACTGCTCAGTATTGCCCAGAGAAGTACCAGGCCTGTAACAGCAACACAGCAAAGGGCGGCTATCTTGTGGACCTGGCGTTCCCTTTTTCGCTCCTGATAGCCGAGCAGAAAACCCAAAGCAACTCCGGCAAGCATACCCCCGCCGTGGGCCCAGTTGTTGATGGCAGGAACGAAGAAACCGAACAGGAATATGCCGATGGCCCACCCTCCTATCTGGCTGTAAATTGTCTGGCCGTAAACTCCTCCTCTGCTCTTGCCGAAGTATAATGCCGCCCCTATAAGGCCGCAGACGGCTGCAGACGCACCGATGGTAAATCTGACGCCTACCAGGTATGAGACAAAGAATCCGAATGCACCGCAAAGGGTATAGATAATGAACATGCGGTAATTGCCATATTCATGCATCACCAGCGGCCCCAGCTGCCAGAGTGCGAACATGTTGAAAAGAATATGCAGGATGTTGCCGTGCAGATAACTTGCCGCAATCAGCGACCACCAATGGTGATAATTGGCAATGGGAATGGAACCTGACGCTCCAAGCCAAAAAAGGCTCAGGTTGTCAGGCTGAAGGGAAAATCCGACTGAGCGGGTGCTTACCAGCAAAGAAAGGACATACATCGCGATATTGACGCCGATAAGTATTTTCAGCACCTGCTCGCTGTCATGCAGTCCCCTGCCCAGCAAGTGTTTCCAGGGTGAGGTCGGATTTTTGAGGCCGCAATACGGACAGGAGGAATCATCTCCGCTGATGAGTCTCCGGCAGCTTGGACAGAGCATGGAACTCCGTTTGTTGTGAATCATGAATATACCTTGTTGGGTTGTTAAAAATGGTAATATTTTCTATAA
>JAFDCR010000307.1 GCA_019312685.1 Deltaproteobacteria bacterium
CACCACCGGGGCAGTATGATCTGAGGCTTGAAGAGGCCCGGATTGCCCAGGCTGAACTGGCCAGGGAATATGGGATTTACGGTTTTTGCTACTACCATTACTGGTTTAACGGCAAACGGCTGCTTGAACGTCCATTCAACGAGGTACTGGCTTCTGGCAGGCCGGACTTTCCCTTCTGCCTCTGCTGGGCCAATGAAGAGTGGACAAGGGCCTGGGACGGGCGGACCAGTGAAACCCTGATCGGGCAGTCTTACGACAGCCAGGACGATGTCAACCATATCCGCTGGCTGATAAATGCGTTCAGGGATGAACGGTATATCAGGATCGAAGGCAAACCCCTCTTTTTTGTGTACAGGGCAAGCAAACTTCCGGACTCCTTAAATACAACAAACATCTGGCGTGAAGAGGCGGCGAAGGCCGGGATAGGCGATATTTTCCTTGCAAGGGTCGAAAGCATGATGGGTGAATATAGCGTTGACCCGGTTAAGACAGGCTTTGATGCCGCAGTCGAATTTCAGCCCAGGTGGCGGGATCTCGGCAAACCCTTTGATAGGGGTTTTATGTCAAGAGTATTGGCCAGGGTTGGATTTGAACAGCCCTATATGGCGCATCGATTTTATGATTATGGCAGCGTTGTTGAACGCATGATTAACGAGGCAAAACCGGATTACAAGCGTTTTTCCTGCGTCTGCCCTCAGTGGGACAACAGTCCGAGAAGAAAGGCCGATGCGGTTATTCTGCATAATTCTACCCCTGAACTTTACGGACGCTGGCTTGAAACCTCTGTAAAAAGATCCATTGAATCAGGCAATGAATTCATTATTATTAATGCCTGGAATGAATGGGCCGAGGGAAATCACCTGGAGCCGTGCCTGAAATGGGGGCGCGCCTATCTTGAAGCAACGAGAAACACGCTTCAGAAATTTGTTTAAGGGCCTGAAGGTAAAACAGACTGATATGAAATCATGACATCAGGTAAAAATGTAAAACAGCTGGCGATCGTCATACATGCGTATAAAGCCCGCTTTCTGCGTCAGGCCCTGGAATCGATTGCCCGGCAGCCAGATAAGCGGTTTAGTGTTTATGTGGGCGATGACGCAAGCCCTGAGAACCTAAAAGAAATATGTGATGACTTTTCTCAGCGCCTGGATCTAGTCTACACAAGGTTTGAAGAGAATATCGGACATAAATCCTTGGTGGCCCAGTGGAACCGGTGTATTGAAAAATCTTCTGAACCCTGGATCTGGCTCTTCTGTGATGATGATGTCATGGAACCGGATTGTGTTGAGATGTTTTACGAGACAATTGAAAGCCAAGGAGGCAGATACAGGGTATTACGTTTCAACACGTTGACCATTGATGATAACGGTAATGTCATAAGAATTAATCCGCCCCATCCTTTGACCGAAACAGGCTGTCAATTTATCTATCATCGTCTTAGAAGTGAAAGATTGAGCTATGTGTCAGAATATATTTTTTCCCGGGATTCATATAAAGAAAATAAAGGAATGATAGATTTCCCGATCGCCTGGTGTTCGGATGATGCCTCATGGCTGGCTTTTTCAAAAGGCAAGGGGATATTAACCATACAAGGGGCTCATGTTTTTTGGCGGCGCGGGGCTTACAATATATCACCGTCCGGGGCTAGGCATCAAACCCAACGAATAGAGGCAGCTTTCAGATTCGTGAACTGGCTTGATGACTTTATCAAGATTAACGGCACTGAAAGTTTATATCTGACAAGAGAGATGATTAATGGGCTTGCCAGAAACTGGTTCTTGCGACAGGTCAGAAATGTAGCACCCATCGGCTTGTCAAACTTTTTTGCCTTTGCCGGTCTGGTTGACCGTATTACCAGGATTGGTTTGGCCAGAAGCTATGCCTTTTTATTGGGCGTAAACCTCAGACGGTGGTTTTATAAATAATCTTCAGCTTCCATTTTATTGCTGGAGTTTAAAATTATCTTTCTGACGAAAACAAACCCAAGAAGAGCCATACAGGAATTCACCTGGCAGTAATAAATATAGAAGGATAGGAAGAATCCAATTGAACGCTCTTTTTTTTCCATATTTGCCCAGAAATCCTTACCAGCCAAACCTTGCAAAAGCTTTAGAGGAAAAAGGTGTATCCGTAACTGGTGTCAAAGATATATCGTTGCGGAGTTTCCTTGCATCAGTAAAAGGACAGGACATTTTACATCTTCATTGGACCCATCCATATTTGCTGGCTGCGAAAGTCTTTCCAACAATTCGGAAATCTTTTTGCTTCTTCTTAGTCTTAGTTTTCCAAAAAGTTAAAGGGAAGAAATTGATATGGACTATTCACAACCTGGGGGAACACGAAAAGCGGCACCCCCTTTTTGAATTATATTGTCACAAATTTCTTGCCTGGCTGGCTGATGGGATAATCGTGCATAGTCAATATGCCCGAAAAAAAGTCATAGATGTTTATCGGCTGGGACATCAGACAGATAAAATAGCAGTCATTCCACACGGACATTACATTGACAATTATCCAAACCAGATCACACCGACGCAGGCGCGGGACAAACTGGGCATTGAAGCGGACAA
>JAFDCR010000308.1 GCA_019312685.1 Deltaproteobacteria bacterium
GAGCCCTCCTGAGCCGTGGCTGTTATTTCCTCTATGCCTTCGATATCCTGGATCGCCTCTTCAACAGCCAGAATGGCTCCGCGTTCCACCTCTTCTGGACTGGCGCCGGGATAAACCAGGGAGACCCGCACCAGATCAAGCTCAAAATCCGGGAATACATCCTTGCCGATATTCTGGGCCATGATAAAACCGCCTATTAGCAGCACGAGCATGAGAAGATTGGCGGTGACGGAACGTCCCGCCATCCAGGCAATGGGTCCGCGCTTGCGGACTATGTCCAGTCCAGAGTTATTCATTCTGTCCCTTTATTCCGGCTTGTTTGGCTGTTCTTTTTTGGCGGACTGCTCTATCCTTACCACCATGCCTGCAACCGGGGCGCCCAACTCCGAGACCACCAGACGCTCGCCGGGACTGATACCGTCCTGCACAACTACCGATTCTTCATCCCTCCAGATTGTCCTGACAGGCCGGATAGCCAGCTTATTATCGTTAGCAACAAGCCATATCTCGCTATCGTTCCGGAGGGCAAGACGCGGAATCCTGTAGACGTTCTCCAGTTCCTCGCCCTGAATAATGGCCCGGACATATTCACCGATCAGCATCAATGGCTGCTTATCGGGGCCTGCATATAAGCCGTGAGGATCTTTCACTTCAATAAGCAACTGGGCCATGCGTCCCTCATTTGACAGGTCCGGCAGCAGTCTGATAACCCGCCCCCAAACCGAATGCTCCTCCCGGTAGATTATTTCAGCCCTGGAGCCAGCTTCCTCCTGAACGTTCGGCACCCTGATCCAGCGCAGCTTTTCAACCGGCAGGGAAACCTTGATCCAATACGCATCGGTGCCCACCAGGTCGGCGAGTCTTTCCTGCGCTGCAACCTTTGAGCCGAGTTCAACATGACTGTCCAGGACCAGGACATTAAAAGGCGCATGAAGCGTGGTCCTGTCAAGATTGATCCTGGCCTGTTCAAGTTCAGCTGTTGCAGCAGCGATTTCCACCTTGACCTTTTCAAGATGGGGCTTGCGGAGAGCCAGCTCGCCTGCCGCACTGTCCGCCTGTTTTTCACCATAAAGCAGCTCCCACTCCCTACGGGCTACCTCTTGGTGCCCCTGCTCCAGCTTGAAGCTGTATTCCGCCTCTGCCAGGGCTCTTTTCTTCTGCTCCACCGCCAGCTCATAATCTTTCCTGTCTATCTGTAGAATTTTCTCGCCCTTGCGAAGCAGACCGCCCTCGGTGAATTCTGGATGTAAGTACACCACTTCGCCTGAAACCTGCGCTTCCAGGGAGATCTCCCGGGCCGGCATCACCGTACCCATGACTGGTATCTCCAAGGTATAGTTTTCCTGCTGCAGGTTGACCGCCTGGACCAGGGGGACCATTCTGGCAGGAGGCCTTTTGCTGGCCTTGGGTTTGGTTGCGATAAGAAAACGTGCTCCGCCGATGCCTGCCGCTATAAGCACCAGACTTACTATTATGCGGAATATATTGCGGCCCGCCTTGCCGCCGGTTTTCGTCCGATCTATATCCTGATTAGCCATTCTGCTGCATCCTCTACTTTAATTATCCCGGCCCGGAGGAGCCAGATCATCAACCCAAGATCCTCCGATAGCCCGATAAAGGCTTACTCGCGCTACGAGCAGCTCCTCATTTCTCCTGATCAGATCGCTTTCAAGTCCCTGCACAGAAAGAAGTTGTGTCAGCACGGGCAGGTAATCATTCAACCCGTTAATATAGCGGGACCGCGCCTCAGCCAGTGCATTCCGGGCGGCTTGCAGCTGCTTTTCCAGGGCCTCAATATTCTCCCTGATCTTTATTTCGCTGATCATGGCATTCTCAACTTCGCTGACAGCGGTAAGGACCAACTGCCTGTACAAGGCAAGCTGCTGTTCCACAGCAGCCCGGCTGATATCCACCTCGGCCCGACGCCTCCCACCGTCAATCACAGGTGCTGTGAGCGCTGCCCCCAAGTTGACCAGCCAATTGTCAAAAAGATCCTCCAGTTCCGAACTGTCATAGGCCGCAGAGCCTGTCAGCCTCAGGGCCGGCAGCCGGTCGGCTTGGGCGGCTGCCAGTGACTGGTCGGAAACCTCCAGCCGCCTCAAGGCCGCAACAATATCCGGCCTGTTCTCCAGGAGCTGAACCGGCAGGCCTGCAGCAGGAAGTCCCGCCAGGGCCGGCAATTTTTGCCTTTCTATCTGAGGTGCCTTATCCGGCATGCGGCCGAGAAGTAAAGCAAGCTGATTCTCCAGCCTGCGCGTCTGCATATCAACCAGGGGCATCTGGGCCTTGATCCTCTCCAACAGCTGCTTCTGCTGTAAAACATCCAGGGCAGAAGCCAGGGAATTGCGGAAACGCAGCTCAACCAGCTCGAGGTAGATTCTGTTGGTGGAGAGCTGCTGCTCCAAGAGCTCCCGCTGCAGCCTTTGGGACATGATCGCCACCCAGCGCTCGGCAATTTCCGCCGCCACTGTCATGGCCGCGGCATTGAAATCTTCCCTGGATGCTTCCGCTTCAAGTTCTGCCGCATCCCGGGTCGCTTTAACCCGGCCCCAGAGATCGACTTCGTAGCTGGTAGAAAGGCCAATGAAGAAATTATTGTTCTCGGCCGTACTGCTGTTGCTGCCGTCACCCGTCCTTCTTCTGCTGTGACTTGCGCCAGCCTCCCCAGACAAAGAGGGCCGCAGTTCGGCTCCAGCCTTTCTTGCCTGGGCTTTCGCCTTTTCCAGGCGGGCCCAGTAGGAAGCCAGTGACTGGTTGCCGGAAAGCGCCTCGGTAATAAGAGCATTGAGCTGGCTGTCCTCAAACTTTTCCCACCAGCGTTGTGCGGGGGTCTCTAATGTGTTTTCTATGGAATATGCAGCAGGTAATGTTACCTCATCCCGTGCCTGTCTGGCCGCAGGGGCGAAAGAAGCACAGGAGGAGAGTAACAGGCCGGACAGTAAAATTAAAAAAAGGATCCTCCGGGACACCAAACGGCTGCCGTCTGTACCCCCGTCCTCCTGAAAAATTAACCTGAATAGCCTTTGCACCAATTTATCAACTCCTGCCCTGGGATATGAAAATTATGCTATAGTCCAAATATTTACTGGAGATGTCAATAAAATACATCTAAAATACTAAATATATTAAGGATGCGGTTGCCTCGAGAAAAGTCTACAGCTTAAAAATTTTTTACATTAAGAGCCTCTTGCAAAATCAACGTTGTTTCGAGATCGAGAGAAAAATTTCCTGTGCAAGGATAAAAGTTAAAACCACCCGGAGGCGTAGCAGCGCTACGGTGAGGACGGTTTTAACTTAAAGACACAGCACAGGGAATTTTTAGCCGATCGGAGTAAATGTTCATTTTGCAAGAGACTCATTAATATTGGGCTGTACTCCTTTCAGAAATACAGCCCTTGCAAAATACAGCAGATATTAAACAGTTTGTTTGGGTCGCAGCTACTTATCTCGCAGCAGCTCCAGGACAAATAAGATATTGACGTCCTTGTCAACCACACCGAGCTTATAGAACTTGCCGTCACCGACATTGTACGCAAGCCTGTCAATTGTCAATCCCGTTTCAAGACCCGCCACAATCTCACCGGGTTTAACAGGATTATCTTTCTGTCCATGATAGACAAATTCTAGGATAAGTTTTCTGGAAACATCCTTAATGGTCAGAGTGCCCTCAACAATATATTTATTATCCCCGCCATGTGAAACCTTTGACGATTTGAATGTCATTACAGGATATTTGCCGGTGTCGAAAAAATCAGGGGATCGCAGATGTGTATCCCGCTTGCCGATCTTGGTATCAACGCTGTCCACCTTGATAACAAAATCAAACCTGCTCTTGCCGGGATTATCGGGATCAAAGTAGACATCACCGGTAAAATCCATGAACTGACCCCTGACAGGTACATATGTATGCCTGACATCGAAATATATATTTGTATGGGCATAGTCAATCTTCCACTGCTGCGCCGCTGCCTGAAGCGGCCAGACTACAATAAAAAGCAATATCAGGAATATTATTTTTTTCATGACGAACCTCCTCTTGATCAAGAGTGAAAGCATTCTTTTTTAGTAAAAATAAGACTTATTATTACTAATAATTATGTCTGAAATATACTCTTGTAAAGTTTGTTGGTTAATTTTATTAAGCTATTTCCACTATTTTAAAAGGATTTCACTACAAGCCGTCCAAGATATTCCAGGTTCGCGGAAGAACCGGTTCGGCTAGGTCTCTCATGGCGTACAGGCAATGACCCAGTAAATGGGAGATATCCGGCGGATGCAATCATTTTTGAAAAACTCTTTTCACCCAGATATAAAATATAAGCAGAAGGTTAAGACAGAAGATTGTCAGGGCGGCAGTGCGCGGCAGCCCTGCTGATTTGAAAGTGTCGCTCACAAATAGAACATGCACAGGGAGAACAAAAAATACCAGGGTCGCCCCCATGCGGTGCAGCAGCCGCCACCTGCTGAACGGCATCTTGAAAAAATTCCGGAAAATCGCGGTTACGGAAACCGTCAGCAGAACAAAGATCAGGCCGATTCCGACAAATTCCGGATAATATTTTTTCCCGAAGGTATACGGGGTGAAGCCCTCCGATGCCTTGATCAGCACCGGGTGCAATCCAATCAGACAGGCGATGATTATACCGTTTAAGCGGTGCAGGAAAAATATAATTTTCGGGGAATAGATGCGCTCCAGTATCTTGAACCGCGCCGCCAGAACTACTTGGAAGAAAAGCAGCAGAACAACGGTGATGCCGATCACCTTGCCGTAGCGCAGATAGAATTTCAGCCGGCCGAACTTGTACAGGATGGAAAAGGACGGATATTCAAAAGGAATGGCCCAGCCACCCGCTAGCAACAAAGTTGACAGTAGAACAAGCAGCGTACCCAGAAAAACTCGTGTCTTTAATGGAAAGGCTTTCGGTAAAGGCATTTTTTTATTGTAAGGCACAACCAGTATTGTCCGCAAGGAGAGAAACAACCAGGATATGTACAGATATATTTTCTTTATAAATTCCAGGTTGATGTAAACAATGATTACGTTGCGCCCGCTAAACGTAAACTTTATTTGCGTCGGCAGGAGCCAAAGCAAATCAAATGAAACCTTCATTCAGGAGACATTTCATTAATGTTGAATAAATTTAAAAAGTTAGACACAAACATAAACATTAATTATCTCTGGCACGTTTTATGCTTTTACGAAGTCAGGATTCAGTAAGGAGTAATTAAAAGAGATTAACTATAGCGAACAATCACTTTAAACAAACCTGAAAAAGAGGCATCTGAAATGAAAAAATTAATGATTGGACTGCTCATACCGATTATTGCAGGTCTGGCATTGAAGGCCCATGCAGCTGATTTCGTTTTTGGCCCGGGTATGGTAATTCCCGCGCCTGGTTTCTTTGGTCCCCCACCACCATCAGAGGAAGATTCATGCACTGGTTATCCGGATA
>JAFDCR010000309.1 GCA_019312685.1 Deltaproteobacteria bacterium
GTCCGCAACCGATACATAAGTCCGGATCTATGGACGTTGCTACCGAGTTCTGCATCTGTCAGAAATATGATTTACTGGAAAAAAATAAAGCAAATCAGGCTTGTAAGTTTGTCCGGAGAACAGTTAATCAGGCAAAACCCTCAAACTCCTTGAGGATCTCAACCCGTTTGATATCTCTCATAATAGTTTCTTTCAGTTTTGCAGAAAGAGGACTCAGAAACTGGACCCCCATGCCGTTTTTTTCCTGTTGAGGCGTCAGATTTACCCAGATGACGATCGCCATTACTTCTGCCTCATAGTACTCCTCGACCGGAAAAATCAGTTTTACCTTACTCCCCGGCTCGGGCGGATCGGCCGCAGTCAGAAACATTCCACCAAGAGAGATATTTTTACTGAAAGACAGGATATAGTCACCTTTGTGTATATAATATATCTGAAATTCTACAGGTACCCGCTCATCGGATCTGTGGTGTTCATCTGCCATTTTTTTCCTCCAAATCACTCACGGGATTCTATTGGCATAATGGTTTATTTATCTTTATTGAATTATATTTTTATAAAACTATATCTAATTATAAAATTTAATGGGATTAGGCTACAGCAATAAACTTCACAAACCGTTCTTTCAGGTAAATGGAAAAACTGTCGATTTTTCATGTTGCGGCAGACCACATTAAAGCATATACACTTTTCATGACAGTTTATTCAATTATTTTTCTACCTGACATTACAAACAATCTTTAGTCTTTGTGCAAATAAATATTTGGTTTACAGTAGCAGTTTGGATACCGCTGTCTCCATAAAGCCGTTACAGGGAGACAGATTTTATGCCTATCATAACTGGAGTTACACCATGACAATGTTCCCTTCATTAAAGGCAGGATTATTTGTAACGGTCATTTTGCTCCTGATACCAATTGCATCATGCAGCACAATCAATACCATACAACCAGAAGTCAATCTCATGAGGCTTGATGTCCTGGATGTAACATTAAGCCATGTCAACCTCCTGGCCGAACTCAGGGTATTTAATCCAAACGAAACGAGTGTTACCATTCAGGGCGTAGACTATACCTTGTACCTCGAAGACATCAAGGTCTTCTCGGGCAGAAGCGGACTCGCCCAAACAATCAACCCCCAGGAGTACGGCTTTCTCACTCTCCGACTCTCGACCGCCTATTGGAACATAATCCAGCTGCTTAACAGACTGCCCGATAAAGCAGATGTGGCCTTTTCCATGCAGGGTTCTATCCGAGTAGGGGAAAGCCGCCTGTTCTCAAAACATTTTTCCTTTGAAAAAGAAGGCATGATTCCACTGCACAAGACAACTCAATAATTATCCCTTCGTAATTGTGAATGAATCGTCAATTGAGAACTGCTTTTATCTATCCTCTATAATCGAGCACACGACCTTGCGGGTGGAGCGGGGGCCGTCAAACTCACAGAGGAAGATATTCTGCCAGCGTGAAAGACCGAGTCGGCCGTCTATTATGGGTATTGATTCGGATGGCCCGACAAGACCGGCTTTTAGGTGGGAATCACCGTTGCCGTCCTGCCGGTCATGCAGCCAGACTCCTCGGGGAATAAGTTTCTGCAGCAGGTTGACCACGTCCGTCTGCACGCTGTCATCCCAATTTTCCTGAATCATCAGTGCCGCTGTAGCCCCCTGGACATACAAAATAACCAATCCGTTATCAACCTTTGAATCCGCTACAACCTCCTGGACCTGAACGGTAATATCCACCAGTTCTTCCCGTCGCGAGGTCGCGACTGAAATATTTGCACGCATAATCAAATCCCTCTTTTGCTCTTTATGGCTGTTTTCATTCTTTTCAAGGCTTCATGCAGAAGCGGCCGGGAACAGCCGAAATTTAACCGGACAAATCCCGGAAAGCCTAAATCACTTCCCTCGGAAAGACCGATACCAAACTTTTCAAAAAAACGGGCCGGGGGAAATTCCATCAATCTTGCGGGCATCAATCCAGGCCAGGTATGTTGCTTCTACATGTTTCATAGCAAGACCCTCCAGGCTGTTAATCTCCTGTTCCACAAGCCTGCTGTTCAATCTAAGGTAGTCCAGCAACCCATAAAGGAATATATCCCGATCGCCATACCTTTCCCATTTGAGGCTTGCTGTATGCCGCCTTTCAGTCAGTGCATCAAAATCGAAATCCTTCATAACAGAAAATTCAGGTTATGGAACATTTCATAGCCAGGTTATTCCTTTAAAAAAGCTTCCCAGTCAAGATCGCGAAAAGTTTTTGCCAGCAGATGATCGTCTTCCACTTCATCATAGTGCAGGTTTGCATATATTTTCCTGGCTAAAGGCACTACTTCTGCTGCGGGAGTGACCGTATCATCTCTTCCTATAACCATCCAGGTCGGAATTTCTAAACGTTGTATTGTATAACTTGCAAACTCCGGAAAATTCAGGGCCGGTGCCAGAAGGACAATCCGCTTTACAGCATCTTGGTTCTCCATTGCAAAAATTGTTGCCATGAGCCCTCCAAAACTTGATCCGATGAGTATAATATTCTCCGAACCCGCGAGAATGGAATTTAAGGATGACATTCGTTTCGCAAGACTGCCGGTAAAATCAGGTATCCTGATCTCCTGATAAAGGCTTCGAAGATAGGAAGCCTTTGCCCCCTTACTGCTGCTCTCCAACCCATGCAGGAAAATTTTCATTTGACCGGTCCACTTCACTATTTAATTAGATCGAAATATCAATTAACCAGCTTTTAAAAGGTGTTGCCCCACATAAGCAAAACATCTTTTAATGCATGCTCTTAAAACCGATTAAAAAGGCATATTTGATGCTTTACTATGCATTTTTGAAAGCCTTATTAGATTTTTTGCATCAAAGTAAGTATTGATAAATTAATTAATAACGTAAACAAAAATCACTTCATCTCGTGATGCATTCAGGAATAATATCCATTAACGCCCAAGACAATCAACTCCCTCCAACCACTGAAACAATTTACAGTATGCAAAACAATCTCCCACAGAGCACCTCTGCTTACAACACATTAATATTATTGGACTTTATGGATAGCTTCAAAAAAAATAAAGAATTGCACTCTACTGTTTACCTGCAATTGACTCACCAGTGAATCCCTGGAAACTCAGCCCCTGAGTAGTATAAATTTGTTTGATTCAACCCTTTCCTATCAAAAGGATCCCATATCCGAAAATAAACCTTTTTTGAGACGAAAAATAAACTGACCTAATAAGTATGTTATTAATTTTTTTGAAAAATTTTATTATTTCTGGTATAATATAAAATTGGGAGAAATATATTCTCTTGCCTTTATCGAAAAGATGAAGGTTAAGTGAATGGAAGGTAGTTAAACAAAAATGGCAGCATTAAAACAAATAATTTGCCCGAAATGTCTGGCAAAACTTAAGTTCGACCCGGATAAAATTACGGCCGAGGTTGTTAAATTTAAGTGCCCCAACTGCAAGACGGTTCTCAGCATCAGGAAACCTCCTGCCCAAAAAGAACCACCATCCCCTCTTCCTCCAGAGCTTTCAAAACCTGATACCGGACCAGTCAGTGAAACACAGGGAGCAGACACCCCTGATCAGCCACAAAAACCAAATGATAAAATA
>JAFDCR010000310.1 GCA_019312685.1 Deltaproteobacteria bacterium
CCTGCAGTTTTCCAAGATCTGGCCGACCACAGACCTGCAGACCGAGATAAACATTATCAATGACGTCCATGATTCACAGGCTGAAGTCACCCCCCCATGGGCCGTTCCCCGAATTGCCTATTCCGGTCTGCTCCCCTTTCTACAGACCCCGCTCGACCTGATCTGGGGTACTGAATATGTGTATTTCTGGCGGGATGAGGGAATCGGGGCACACCGGATTGATCTCTTCCCGCAGCTGAACGGCCCGGTTTCCATTTCCCCGTACCTGGAATCCTCCTACATGTTGGGCCTGCGGGAAACCATGTACTTTCTCGAGCCCCATGATTCACAGTCCGAAACACTTTATGGTGACGATTTTGAATCCAGAACGCTCTATAACCTCCATCTGACCGGAGCGACTACCCTGAGCAGGGACTACGATATTGCTGTTAAGAAATTCAGGACTTTCCGGCATGCCATCCGGCCCGAGCTTTCCTATCTTCTGGTCAAGGGGTCGGACCAGGACGATCTGCCCATGCTGGACGATGAGGACAGGATTGCAGAAAAAAACTGGCTGCAGTTCAGCCTGAACAACTACTTCAGGGCCATCCGCTATGATGAGGTTGCGCTTTTCCGGCACAATTACAGTTCATTGAAGATAAACCAGGTATATGATCTCGACGCCGGGGAGCATCCCTTTTCAGATATACATCTTGAATTTATCGTCAGGGGATTCAAGGACCTGTTCTTCAGATATGAGACCAGTGTCAGTGTCTATGGCGAGGGAGTTACAACCTACAGCCTGGAGACACGCTATCAGAATCAGCGCGGCGACAGGGTGAACCTTGATTACCGCTATAAGAGGCATCCGGATATTTACTTCCCCTATTTCTTCAATGATGCTGCAGAGGAATCAGTATCAGAACTGCGGACAAACCTTGAAACCAGACTGTCAAAACTCTTTTCTCTTAAATTTGACAATATTTACTCCCTGTCCTCTGAGAATACGGTCAACTCAACCCTGAGCCTGATGTATCACAATCCCTGCTGGACACTGGAGTTTGCAGCCAACAAAACCCCTGATGATACGGGCGTATATCTGCGCATTTCACTGGCCGGCATCAGTTCCTCAATGGATTTCGGGCTGCCGGAGTTTTAAAAGCAGGGGTCAAGGGTTCGAGGTTTCAAGGATTCGAGGGGACCGGAAAAAAATTAATAATTGCAAATTGAAAATTAATTTTAAAAAATTCGGCTATTAAAACCGGAAAGATTTTTTAAAGCCATTTCACGAAGCCGAGCAGCGGAAAAATAACCGGAATAGCGTGAGGACTGTTTGAGTCCGCCATTGGCGGACGAGTTTCGCAGCGCCCGGTTATTTTGAGCAGCACAGGGCAGTCCCGCAAAGCGGGGCCAAGTGAACGGCTGCCCTTTTTGGTTCGTTTTTGGGCAAGCAAAAATGAACATTTAAAATATCCAAAAAGATTATGCTTATTTTTTAATCAAAGATGAAAACTATAACCTACCTGTAACATTAAAATTAAAAGATAATTATGTATATAGACGTCTTCAACGGTGATGCGGACGGCATCTGCGCCCTGCATCAGCTCAGACTTACAGATCCCAGGCCTGATGCCAGGCTCGTCACAGGCGTAAAACGCGATATCCGTCTTCTGCAGCAGCTCGAAAACACCCGCAACGCCCATATAACCGTGCTCGACATTTCCCTGGACAGCAACCGTGACTCGCTGGCTGTTCTGCTTGAAAACGATTGTGAGGTCTTTTACGTGGACCATCACTTCAGCGGTGAAATCCCTGAGGCAGAAAATCTCATAACTCATATAAATGCAGACCCGGAAATGTGCACTTCACTGATTGTAAACCAGCTCCTTGACGGGAAATACAGCGAATGGGCGGTGGTGGGCGCCTTTGGCGACAATCTGCACAAATCGGCCTACAGGACTGCGGAAGCCCTGGCGCTGCCGGAATCGACTGTTGCCGGACTGAAGGAGCTGGGGGAACTGTTAAATTATAACGGTTACGGACCAGCAGTGAGTGACCTGTTTTTCCCTCCCCAGGAGCTGTACAGATCAATAATCCCTTATTCTGACCCGCTTGAGTTCTTGGATAACTCAAACACTATTGCGGAGTTAAGAAACGGTTTCCGGAGCGACATGGAACAGGCAGCAGCATTTGATCCTGTCAGGGAAACCGGAATCGGCAGGATTTTTGAGCTGCCTCCCGAGAAATGGGCCCGGCGGGTATCCGGGGTATTCAGCAACCTCAAAGCGCGGGAGGAACCCGGACTGGCACATGCGTTACTTACCCGCAACCCGGACGATACCTACAGAGTAAGTGTGAGGGCTCCTCTTGAGAACAGACAGGGGGCGGATACAGTCTGCCGTACCTTTGCAACCGGCGGCGGCAGGGCCGGTGCAGCAGGTATTAATTCGCTGGAGCCGGAACAGCTTGAACTCTTCTTCAAAACCTTTGAAAAGGTTTTTCAGGCAATTCAGGCAGGGAGTAGCAAGAAACCTGATTAATAAAAGCTTAGACGGATATCACCCCGGATCACTCTGGTTCCCTGACAGCCCTTTTTATTACAACTACCTTGAATATTATCCTTTTCCTTGGTTTTTTATATAAAATACTCGCCTAAAAGATATCTCTTTATTACAATTACCTGCGAAAATACATATTCGATTCAACAATGCCTTGAGGTGATGCAATGAAGCTACCGGAAGTCAACTACTGGATAACCAATATGCTTGAATCCTACGAACGTGTTTCTGACCTCAACTTTACTGTCGGCAAACCGCTCCAGGTCGAAACAGCCGGCCAACTTGTCCCCATTGATGTTAAACCGGAAATAACCGAACTGACTCCCTTTCAGACCGAAGTCGCAGCCCTGAACCTGATCCAGGGCAGCAAACGGCTACTGAATGACCTTGCAAATCACGGTTCATGCGACCTTGCCCATGGCCTCGGCACCAAGGCCCGTTTCAGGGTGAATGTTTTCACCCAGCAGACGCATTTATCCATAGTCCTGCGTAAACTGGAAAGCACCGTCCCGACTGTTGAATCGCTGAATCTACCGCCGGTCTTTAACAAGATGACCAAGGAGATTAACGGTTTTATCTTGGTAACCGGTGCGACCGGCTCCGGTAAATCCACCACCCTGGCAGCC
>JAFDCR010000311.1 GCA_019312685.1 Deltaproteobacteria bacterium
AAATCAGCAAGCAGCACCAAAAGGGCCTGCTTGAGATCCTTCATCTCAGCTATGAGGAGTTGCAGGCTGTTTAAGTAAGATACCCGGTCATTACGATTGTTTATCAATTTTAAATAATGCCAGAGAAACTGAAAAATGTTCCTTTCGTATTTTGCGAATTCCTTGAGATTTTTTTCAAAAACCTTTCTTTGGAAATGCCCTTCCTGGTCAAAGGAACTCTGCAGCAGAGTGTACAGTTTTTTGGCATCCTCAATGGAAATGGCAAAATCCTCTGCAATAATTCCAAAATCATCCTCGGTAAATTTCACCTTCCTATCAAGAAGATTCTGCATCTTACTTCTGGTTTGAGCCCGTTTCTTATAGTAAACAAGCTGTGTCTCTAATCCTTCCGGAATCTGCAAGCGCAGTTCTTCACCTTCATCTGTTTTGCAGACAATCTCATTATTTTCAAAGTCCAGGTTTCCCAAGACATCATCAGCCACATGATCAAAACTTTTCTGGAGAAAAAACATTATCTCCGCTGAGACGATATCCTCTCCTCCCTCATCCTTGGCAACCTGTAGAAGGTCAAAGACCTCCTTTAGCCATTTCCCGACTTCCTCGGCATTAAATCCCAAAAGTTCATCGCCATAGGTACTGGCAAGTATCTGTGAAACATTTTGCGGTTCATTGAGAAGTCGTTTCAAAACTTCCTGGGTGAGAGGCAGATCTTCTTTTACTACCTGCTCATCTTCAGCAACCAGGAGCCATCTTGCATTGTTGATTTCCAGCGGCGGCCTCTTCAGCTTTTCCCTCATTTTCTTGAAATGAAAAACCGCATCAAAGACCGAAGAGCATTTTTTTAAAGGAGAATCCGGCTCAGCTTCCTCTATACGTTTACTGATATTCGGGACAATATCCTGAATAGCCTTGGCTTGAATTTTATTATATGCAGCAAGCAGAGTCAGGTTCGGATCAGGTTGGGAAGTTTCATTATAAATTATTGCGGGCATATTCTTTTTATCTATCGGCAGTTCGTCTTCCATCTCTATGACATGAAAATAGTTGCCGCTGATTTCAAGGCAGCGCTTTATATTATTCTGATCATCATCCGAACCGGTTCCGATATCAAGAAAAAGAGAATTGATATCGAGTGCGGCAAAATTCTCAAATGATTTCAGCAAACGCCACGGAAGATGCGAAGTGGTTACCCCACCCCTCTTGGCAATCTTTTTTATAAGAGGAATATCTATCTCCATTTTTCCATACCGAAAAATATAATCGAATCTTTTCGACTAACCCGACTCACCCGGTATACCGCGGCCGCGGAACCGTATTACTATTTTTCTTTCCTGGTCGGGAATTCGTGACATTTTCAGACATTGGTCAAGAATTGCACTCAACTCCTTCATGTGCTGCTGCTGCATGCCTGTACTCCTGACATTAAGCAGAAAAGTGCCTAGCTGAAAGGCAAATTCGACAAACAGGATACGCCAGTTTGTCAGGTGTTTTTCATCCATCATTCTGCCCGTAACAAAACCGGGATTTACTGCTTCCGTATCAAAAACATTTCCCATTATTATCCCTAGTTTATTTGTAATATTTTTATGATAACTATCTTCGGTCAGTGCATTTCCCAAGCCCAGGAAATTTTTATCTTAAATTATAACACAATCCCATAACAGATTTTTTTTGAAAATTCTGCATCAGAATGCTATGAAAGTAATTATAGATACTGAGATTACAACTCATCTAATTAATTAACAAACCGCCCAAGAAACAGGGAGAATACTATGGCTTTCCCCCTGCTGGTCTTTACCGATCTGGATGGTTCTCTGCTTGACCATCACAGCTACTCATTCAAGGGGGCTGAAAAAGCATTGATCCGTTTGCAGCAATTGGCTGTCCCCCTGATCCTGACATCCAGTAAAACACGAGCGGAAATCGAAATACTGCAAATCCGCCTTGGTCTTCATGAAGCCTTTATTACAGAAAACGGGGGGGGAATATTCCTGCCCCTGGACCATCCATTACAGAATATCAACAAATTGCAGCAGTTTAACGGATATCGCGGCAAGCAGTTCGGAAAGCCGTACAAAGAAATAAGGAGGATATTTCAGACAATAAAGGACAGATACAAGCTGATAGGCTTTGGTGATATGACTGTTGATGAAATCAGCAAACTTACCGGGCTTACTCGAAAACAAGCATGCCTGGCGCAAAAGCGGGACTTCTCAGAACCTTTTTTGTTTCTGGTTGAAACCGATTTGCAGGCACTAAAAACGGAACTCGTTGAATATGGGCTGACTGTTACCCGCGGGGGCAGATTTTATCATTTGATCTCTACCGGGCAGGACAAGGGTCGGGCTGTCATTGGAACCAAGGACCTTTTTCAGGCAGAATACCAGGACAGGATTATTACCATAGGCGTCGGAGATGCTGAAAACGATTACCCCATGCTCAGGATTGTGGATATCCCTGTCTTAATACCAAAACCTGACGGAAGCTATGTAAATATGCACCTGGATGGATTGCGCAAGGCTCCCCACCCCGGCAGCAAAGGCTGGGGGGAAAGCATAATGGCAACTCTTGAAGAGCTTGAAAAACAGAGGACAACTGGAAAGTTAACGTTTATTTAATTCTGAAATAATAAAAAGCGTGGAGGAGACGATTATGGCGGATTTTCACCAGGAAGGAGTGATTACCACCCTGCATTCTCTTTACGAGGCCTTTGACAGAGATGCATATCTCGAGGAACTTGAAAAGAAACTCGTTGATTATTCCACCCATCTTAACTTATGCCTGCTGCTGCCCTGCCTTTATTCCGAACTTAAAAATCCGCAGGTGCTTGATCCCATTGTCGATGACATAAGCAAGGTTAACTAC
>JAFDCR010000312.1 GCA_019312685.1 Deltaproteobacteria bacterium
ACCATTAGATGTGTTTTGAATTCACCTAACGAAGTTCTTGATTGACATAATTTTTGTTTTACCAACAAAGTGGAATCAAATAACTTGTTAGTAGATCCTGTGTACAACTTGTTAATTTCGTAACTAAATAAATAACTATGAGCAGTCAAACAGAAAGTAACCTAACTGAAGAATCCCCTTTATACAATATTAGGATAGTAAAAAGTCATATCGATTATGTCCGTAAAGTTTATCCTGAAATTGATATAGACGAAATATTAAATTATTCAGGTATTACAAGGTTGCAATATAATGATTTAGGTTACTGGTGTAATCAAATACAAATGAATAGATTTTATGAGGTTCTAGTTGAGAAAACAGGTAATAAAGAAATATCAAAAGATACAGGTCGGTCTTTGATGACCTCCCAAAATATTATTGCACAATATGTATTAGGATTTAGAACTCCAATTTCAGTAGCAATGCAAACTGCTCATATATATTCAAAATTAAGCCGTGGAGCGACTGCATGGGGAAAAATAATAAATGATCGCAAAGTTGAACTTTATGCAGAGCCTATTTCTGGAGTAAAAGAAGAAAAATATCAGTGTGACAACAGAATAGGCTGTATAGAAGCGATATACAATTTTTTCACTTGCGAAGGATTAAGAGTTCAGCACCCTGAATGTTACCATCATGGAGCGAAATTTTGTAGGTACATTGTTTCATGGGATAAACAAAGCAAAGTGTTTAAATGGTTGCGTATAAGGAACTATATAATTCTTGTCGGTATTATATTCTCTCTTTTATCGCTATTGGGGTCTTTCATCAATTTTATTTTGGTTTCTTTAATTTCGATTTCGGTTTCTTTGGCTCTTATTTTAAAGGTACAGATATTAAAAGAAAATAAATTAACAGAAAACGTTGATGAATTAGGGAAAACAGCTGAGGAGTTTTTAGACGAATTAAATCTTCGTTACACTGTTACAAAATTAGTTCAGGAAGTCGGAGAAATCACGTCAGTTATTCAAAGTGAAAAAGAAATCACTTCTGCAGTATCTAAAGCTATGAGTCGCGACCTTAATTATCAAAGGGGGGTAATCTTGCTGGCTGAAGAAAAGGGAAGGAGCTTATATTTTGCAAGCGGATATGGTTTAAATGAAAAAGAAGTTCAAATATTGAAAGGTTTTCAATTCGACTTAGTTACAACAATACCTATCGGTATCATTCAGAAAGTTTTTAATAAACAAGAGCCGTTATTGATTTCTGAAACAGATGAAATAATATCTTCACTCGGTCTCCCAAATGCCGAAATATTAAAAAGTCTGAATGTTAGATCATTAGTTTGCGTGCCTATTATTTATGAGGGAAAGTCTTTGGGAATATTAGCTGTTGATCGGTTGATATCCAAAAGAGAATTAAATGAAGGTGATATTAACCTTCTAATGGCAGTTGCTTCGCAAATAGCACTAAATATTGCACATGCTAGAGCATATCAAAATTTACAGGAAAGTGAAAAGAAACATCGTATATTGATAGAGACAATCAGAGATATAGTCTACACAGTTGATCTGCAAAATAGATTCACCTATATAAGTCCAATTATTGAAAACATTACAGGGTATACATATGGTGATTTGAGAGGTAAACAGTTTTATGAAATTGTTAGCCCCAAATACAAAGACATCGTTAAGCAAGAATTTTCTGAATATTCTGAAAATGAAGGACTCTCTACTTATCAAGTAGATATTTTAATTAAAGATGGTTCAGTAAAACCCTTTGAATTAAACATAGCCAATCTATCCAATAGTACTGGTGAACCTATAGGCAGAATTGGTGTGGCCCGTGATATTACAAGGAGGCGTGAAGAGGAAGCAAAACGCAAGGAGATGGAAGTAAGGGCCCTGACGCAGAACAAGCTTGCATCCTTAGGTGAGATTGCAACGGGCGTAGCTCATGAGATCAATCAGCCGCTTTCATATATAAATATTATTCTGCAAACCACCCTTGATGATCTTTCAAAGGAAAAACTGAATACCGAAGAATTAAAAGAAGAATTCCAGGAATCACTGCGGCAGGTATCAAGAATAACAAAAATAATTTCTCATCTGCGGACATTTGGACGAACCGATATAACTTCGTTTGGCCCGGTAGATTTAGCCGCGGTTGTTCATGATACATTAATTCTTATGAAAGAAAGATTAAGAATAAAAAACATTCAACTGAATCTTGATATCAGCGACTCTTTCCCTATGGTATGTGGGAATCATATAAAACTCGAGCAGGTTTTTCTGAACCTTATTCAGAATTCCATGGACGTCATGGAAGAGCAGGGAGGCGGCGAGATAAACCTGCAAGCCAGGAAAGAAGACGATTATGCTTTAATCAGCTTCTCCGATACGGGTGGAGGTATTGCTGCTGAACTCCAAGAGAAAATTTTTGAGCCGTTTTTTACCACTAAAGAGGCGGGCAAAGGAACCGGCATCGGCCTTTCGATTGTCTATGGAATTATTCAGGAATATAACGGTTCCATCATCTGTGAATCAGAGGAGGGAAAGGGGGCTACTTTTAATATAAAGCTGCCTGTTTATAAGTCTGAAAGCGACAATATGGCTGCTGAATCCCTAGACGCATAACTTCAGAATCTCTTCAATCTTTTCTGCAGTATAATCCTTCATATTCCAGATCTTTGCCAGTGCGACCGCATTTTCAGCTATTTTCGGGATGTCCTGGATGGGAATATGCAAAGCCGTCAGGTTGGTTGGGGTTTTAATTTTTACAAACCATGAGAGCAGGGCCTGGATGCCTTCAGCAGCTTTTTCCTCTATGTCTCCAGAGGTTATATTGAAAACGCGTTCCGCGAACTGGGCGAATTTCTCGGGTGTCCTCTGAGCCTGGTAGATCATCCAGCCTGGCATGACAATTGAAAGACCTGCTCCATGAGCGATATTGTATAAGGCGCTTAGGGAGTGTTCAATCATATGCATGGGGAAACCGGTCTTACCGAGGCCTGCTCCGCTCAGGCCGTTTAAGGCCAGGGTTGCGGCCCACATAAGATCAGCCCTGGCATCGTAATCTTCCAGATTCTGTAAAACCCGGTCACAGCTGTCCATGCAGCTGATGACAATGCCTTCCATGAAGTGGTCCTGAACCGGGGTATAGGGTTCCCGGTTGGTAAAATAGTACTCCAGTACGTGGGCTATGGCATCCACGGCGCCGTATGCCGTATAATGGGGCGGTACGGTAAAGGTGGCGCAGGGATCGAGAATTGAAACCTTTGGATACAGATGCCTGTTGGCAAAACCGAATTTCTGTTCGGTTTCCTCGTTGGTGACCACCATGCCGGAGTTCATTTCCGAGCCGGAAGCTGCAAGGGTGAGGACGCAGGTCAGGGGGAGCGCATCCTTGATACTTTTCTTGCCGATGAAAAATTTCCACACATCATGATCCACCAAGGCCCCTGCAGAGATAGCCTTGGCACTGTCAAGAACACTGCCGCCCCCTACGGCAACGATTGTATCGACCCGGTTCTCCTTGGCAAGCTTTATCCCCTGGTGTACATGGCTTAAAACAGGATTGGACTGGACACCCCCATGCTCTATTATGGTGATACCTGCTTCCCGGAGCGCTTCTGTCACCTGATCGTAGATGTTGTTTTTCTTTATGCTTTCCCGGCCGTATACCATCAGGGCTTTTTTACCATATGCAGCGGTTTCGCTCCCTATGGAGGTAATCGTGTCCTTGCCGAAGATAATTTTTGTTGGATTGTGAAAGACGAAATTTTTCATTTGGGCAATCTCCGGAAAGATACTATGGATTGTGTAATACGTTTTTGTGATTTTATTTTATGATCTTAAATAGCTTTGAAGGATGTTTGTCAAGGCAACAAAATCCTCAACCGATAATTTCTCGCCGCGGATTCTGCGGTCAAACCTCATCTCATCAAGTGCAGCTTCAATACTTTTTTTAGCTAAATTGAGCTGAGCTGAGGCTGAAAGTGCATTGACAAGGGTCTTCCGTCGCTGCTGGAAGGCGGCATCAACAATTGTTTTAAATGCTTTCAAATCATAATCCGGCAGGGCTTTAACGCGTTCCGGTTCAGGATGAAAAATTATTTTTATTACCTGGGAATCCACCTTGGGGCGTGGATGAAAATGTTGGGGCCCGAGATCAAGGATTTTGTGCACTGAAGCAGACGCCGCCATGCGAACCGTCAGGATACCGTATTCCTTTGTGCCGGAGTCCGCAGATAATCTTTGCGCCACTTCTTTCTGCAGCATCAGTACGGCCCATTCCATTCTATTTCCATGGTCGGCCAGCTTGAAAAGAAGTGGGTTGGAAATTGAATAGGGCAGGTTGGCAATTATTTTTAGACGGCCACCCACCTCCCTGGCCAGCATATTGAAATCAGCGGCAAGAATGTCTTGATGGACAAGGGTTACATTGCCTGGAAGACGGCCTTCTTCTTGGTGCCAGCGGACAATACCGGAATCTATCTCGAGGCCGATGACTTTTTTACAGCAACGGGCCAGGTGACCGGTCAACGCCCCGAAACCGACGCCCAGTTCAATAATAGTATCATCAGGCTCGATTCCAGCCAGTCGGACAATTTTTTCTGAAATATTGTCGTTTACCAGGAAATTCTGCCCGAATCGTTTCTTGGGAGCAAGTTTTCGCTGTTTCAGGATCGCTTTAATTTTTTTATCCGGCAGCATGATAGTCTTCTAACAGTGGTTATTCGAGTACATGCTTTTCAAGGCGTTTTTTCTGGATGGATCTGAACAGCAGGTATGACAGGAAATAAAAGACGATGGTAAAAGGGGTGGCGAGGATAAAGCCACCCCCGATCAGAATCATCATTGATTCAACGCC
>JAFDCR010000313.1 GCA_019312685.1 Deltaproteobacteria bacterium
AATTTGTCCATGGGGGATTTAAGGGTTCTGGATGAAAGAGGCATAATGTATTTTACTTTTATGCCCGGTGTAAATACCTATAAATCTGAAATATGGGCTGAATATTTTTCCATTTCTCTTGACATATAGCAGGCAGAGCATTATGAATAGCCACTCATTTTTTTCATGAGAAAATCTTTTTTATATCCGGATTTCACATAAAATTATGAATCTTTGGTGAGGAGGAAATAATGACAAAAAAAATGTTGCCTAAACTCTGGGGCCTATATGCAGCCCTTATCTGCGCCCTGACGCTGAATCCCGTCTGGGCACTTGCCAGTGAGGCCGGAGCAGCAGCTCCCGTACCTCCGGCCAGTGATACTGAATGGTGGGTATGGCCCGTGGTATTGCTGGTTGTAACCTTTGTCATGGGAATCATTGCCGTGCTTGGCGGTGTCGGCGGCGGTGTTCTCTATGTGCCTATCATCAGCGGGTTTTTCCCGTTCCATCTTGACTTTGTCCGCGGCACCGGCCTGCTCGTCGCCCTGTCCGGCGCCCTGGCTGCCGGTCCCGGTCTGCTTAAGATGAACATGGCCAGCCTGAGGCTGGCCATACCGGTGGCACTCATTGCCTCCACTATGGCTATTGTCGGCGCCATGGTCGGCCTGGCCCTGCCGACAAACATCGTCCAGATACTGCTCGGCGGCACCATTCTCGGAATCGTTGTCATCATGTTTACTGCAAAAAAATCTGAGGTTCCCGATGTACCCCAGGCAGACGCACTGTCTTCGGCCCTGCGCATCACCGGTATCTACCATGAAGCCAGCACCGGCCAGGACATTAACTGGAAGGTGCACCGCACTCCAATGGGGCTGGCAACATTTATCATCATCGGTTTCATGGCCGGCATGTTCGGCCTGGGCGCCGGCTGGGCCAACGTGCCTGTGCTGAACCTGATGATGGGCGCCCCGCTGAAGATATCCGTGGCCACCAGCAAGTTCCTCCTGTCCATCACCGATACCTCGGCTGCCTGGATCTACATGAACAAGGGCTGCGTCATTCCCATGATGGTTGTGCCGTCCCTGATCGGCATCATGCTCGGCTCCTTTGTCGGGGTGCGGATCCTGAAGGTTGCAAAACCTGCCTTTATCCGCTGGATGGTTATCGCAATACTTGGTTTTGCCGGCATCAAGGCCCTGACCAAAGGCCTCGGCATTGACCTTTTCTAGAGTTGGAAGGAGGATACAATTATGACAGAACCGAAAATCACCGCAAAAGCCACAGACGAACAGCTCCTGTACGCAAATATCCTGGAAAAGGGTATGCTGGTCGGCCTGGTGCTGATGTTCATTACCTTTGCCCTCTATGTCTTCGGCATCATGCCGGCTGCGATCCCCAAGGGCGACATTGCCGGTTACTGGAATCAGCCGGTACATGACTATCTTGTAGCAATTAACAACAACTTTCTGCACTGGGACCACCTGCCCACCGGCTGGTCCTGGCTTAAGCTCATCGGCAAGGGAGACTTCATCAATTTCATCCCGGTGGCAATCCTCTCCGGTGTGACAGTCATCTGCTACCTTGCCATCGTCCCCGGCCTCTTCCGGCGCGGAGACAAGGCTTACGCCATCATGGCCATAGCCGAGGCGGTCATCCTGGCCCTGGCAGCCAGCGGCCTGCTCGCAGTCGGTCACTAATACCTGCTTTAAATTTAATAATGTTAAAACCCTGCCGGTTAATCCGGCAGGGTTTTATATTATCTAAATAGGTTTCGCTGACCGAAGGTGCGACAAACCAAGGGGCACTGATCTGAAAGAGTAGTATCAGAAAAGAGCCGGTGATGCCAGGCATTGATGAAAAATCGACAAGCGAATGAGAAAAATTATTTCTTCAAATTTGGCTAGTCTTGGTCAGGGAGAGGAAGGTGGATGGTAAACTTTGTACCGACATCCACCTTGCTTGTTACGGAGATCGATCCTCCATGGCGCTTTATGATATCGTAGGTGAGCGATAGGCCAAGCCCCGTGCCCTTTCCTGCATCTTTGGTGGTGAAGAAGGGATCAAAGATAAGGGGAATGTTTTCCTTTGGAATACCGACTCCCGTATCCTCCACCTCCAGAATGACCTCTTGTGACTCAGGGAGAAGGACCCCTCGAATCGTCAGAACCCCCTCTTCCCCAATGGAATGGACGCCATTCATCACAAGGTTCATAAGGGCCTGTTCCATACGGGTTTTATCCAGATTGAGGACAAGTTGTTCCGGTAGTTCCACCCGCAACTCCAAATAGGATGGGATCTCCCCCTTGATCAACATGAGAGTGTCACTGACAACTTCATGTAAGTACACCGGTTTAAATTCAAACTCCTGTTCCCGCGAGAATTCCAGCAAGGCTCGTACAATATTTTTTGCCTTGTCTAATTGGTTTTCGATCCACTGGAAACGTTCCTGGTGTTCAACAGGGATAATATCTTTGAAATCTTCAATAAGGATCTGGCAGGTGGTAGAGATATTATTGAGGGGATTGTTTATTTCATGGGCCACACCCGCTGCCAGTGTACCTAAAGAGGATAGCTTTTCGGACTGGAAAAGCTTTCTGTATGTATTGTCCAACTGCTGCTGCATCTTGATGCGCTCTCTGAGGTCTGTGAAGATTCCGACCGTAGCCATTTCCTCCTCTCCCTCATAAACGATTGCCGCGGAAATATTCACGGGTATCTCTTCTTTGTTTTTGGCAACCAACGTTGTTGGCATGGTCGGGAGTTTCCCCCGATCGCCGTAATTTTCTCCGCGAAGACGACACATGATTTCTTTCGCCAAATTCGGTGGATACAACTTGGTTATGTGAACTCGGCCAATCACCTCTTCGGCGCGATATCCCAGCAGGTGTTCGGCGCCTTCGTTGAAGATGATGATATTACCCTTCATGTCAGCAGCAATTATCCCGTCAACAGAACTATGGATTACTTTTTTGAGAAACTCGTTAGTTTTTTGAAGCTCGTTCTCAATCTGTATCCGTTGGGTGAGATCACGAATAACCGCATAGGTCTTGTTCTCTTCACGAAATCCCTGGAACAGGTCCAGAGAGATTTCCACCGGTATGGTCTTGCCGTCCAGCCTCAGTAAAGGCAACTTCACACTTAGACAGCCATTCTGCTTGAGAGATTGTGAGGAGTGCAGGTCTCTGAGGTAGTTCCAGTCTTCCGCTTTGAAAAACCTGGTAATCTGTTTTCCAACTAGTTCTTGTAAGGGGCAGGAGGCGATCTGAGAGGCTAATCGGTTGGCGAATTCGATGCGATAATTCGTGTCATAAACCAGGATCCCGCAACCTGCCATCTCTTCGATTTTACCGAGTTTTTCGTGCGCTTCGCGGGCAATGCATTCCATATCCTTATGCCATGAAACATCCTGTAGAACCATGAACGCTTTTGGATTTCCTTGACGTGAGTCCCGGACTACGCACGACATTTCCACATTTTTAACATGTCCCTGTACAGTAATCAGGCCCACATCAAGACCATCCCGCACGCCCGCACAGGAAAGGGCCTCCTTCACAGCCTTTTGATCCCTTATTTGAAAGAGAGAAAAAAAATCCATTCCAATGAGTCGGGTAAGCGGGAGGCCGGTAATGTCGGAAACCCATTTGTTGGCAAAAGTCACCCTATTCTCCGGGTTGACAACGATCTGCCCTAAATTGGGGAGGGCAGAAACCATGCGGAGGCACTCTCCGGCGGATTCCAAGTATTCCGGAAGCGCGGTATTACTTTGAGGAGAAATTATTTTTTTTGCGCACACAATGGCTTTATCCTGAGGCCCTGTTGGATCTATTTATACTAGATCGACGTTGCACATTGGTTGTCATGCCCGTTCCGTTCCGGAAAGGTAACACTTTTTTATCATGTTAATAAATAATTCAAGGATGCCGCTCAAGGCCGAATGCGGAGAAGTGAGTCCTTTATTCAAAGGCATACTTTTTTAACTTCCGCCACAGCGATACCCGGTCAATACCCATAATTTTTGCCGCTTTGGTCTTGTTGCCATGACTCTTTTGCAACACCCATTCTATATAACGCTTTTCATGTTCTTCCAGGGTCTCTATAGTAGAGGAACTTTGCCTGTAAGTCTCAATAGATAGATTTTGCATATATTCCGGCAGGTCATCTACACCGATGGCAGGTCCATTTGCTATAGCCACCGCCCTTTGGATGACATTTTCCAATTCCCTGACGTTTCCGGGCCAACTGTATTGACAGAGCAGGTCAATAGCCTCCCGGTCAATATTGTGGATATCCTTTTTGGTTGCCTGACTGTTTTGGCCCAAAAAATGATGGGCCAGTAAAGGAATATCTCCCTCGCGGTCCGTCAAGGGGGGCAGAATAAGACTAATCACATTGAGGCGATAGAAGAGATCCTGCCGAAAATGGCCCTTTTCAACATCCTCCTTGAGATCATGGTGAGTTGCGGCAATGAAACGGACGTCGACGGAGATAGGTTTCACGCCGCCGAGGCGTAAAAACTCTTTTTCCTGGATGACCCGCAACAGTTTTACTTGCATGGTCAACGGCATATCTCCTATTTCATCCAAAAAAACCGTGCCTCCGTCCGCCACCTTGATCAGGCCAACCTTCTCTTTGGTGGCGCCTGTAAAAGCATCCTTTTCATGGCCGAAAAGTTCATTTGCCATTAACTCTTCCGAAAAAGCACCGCAATTAAAAGCAATGAATTTTTTTTCGGAACGGGGACTTAAGTAATGGATTGCCCTTTCCACAAGTTCTTTGCCGGTCCCGCTCTCGCCCAAGATCAGGACATTGATGTCCGA
>JAFDCR010000314.1 GCA_019312685.1 Deltaproteobacteria bacterium
GCCACAGACGGACACGGACAACTGCAGACATAAATAAAGCCGACCTGGCTTTATTGATAGTTCCATCGCTGCGCGATAAAAAAAACCATACAAGGGTACAAGTTAATAGTTGTGCAGGTCGCACAACTATTAACTTTTGTCTGTGTCTGTCTGTGGTTAATAAAACCAATTATAAGTTTTAAATTTTGAGTTTTGAATTTAGAACTCAAAATTTAAAACTTAAAATTAACTATTCATCCATGGGTTAAGTTAAAAGTAGGCATAACAATTTGGTAAGACCGGACGTCTCTGGTTAGAAATGGCCTGCCTAACCCGGGCTAACGGCTTGCGCAAACAGGGCAGTGGGGGTTTCTCCTTACCTCCAGATCCTGAAAGCGCATGGTAGAGAAGTCCATGACCAGCATGCGACCCTTCAAGGTTGTGCCGGAGCCGGTTAAATGCTTTAATGCCTCAATAGCCTGGAGGCTGCCGGTGGTACAAGGGACGGCGCCCAGCACCGGGATCTCATGGAGGTCGGGGGCCTTGGGAAAGAAGCAGGCCAGGCAGGGGGTTTTCGGCGGGTGGAGAAAGGTGATGCGCCCTTCAAGCCCCCAGATGGCGCCGTGAACCATGGGGATGCCCTTCCTGACAGCACACAGATTCAAGGCATAGCGGCCGTCAAAATTGTCCAGGCAATCAATGATAAGCTGGGCATCACCGACAATTTCATCTACATTGCTGTCGGTAATCTTTTGGGAAACAGTCTCTATGGTAATTTCGGAATTTATGGCTGAGAGAGTTGCCTGGGCGGAAAGGGTTTTGTCGGAACCAATGCTTTGTTCCATATGCAAAAACTGCCTGTTGAGATTGGTTATATCGACAGTATCGGAATCACAGATCCTGAGCCGTCCCACCCCGGCAAGGGTGAGATTCAGGGTGACCGCACAGCCAAGACCGCCGGCCCCGGCCACAAAAACAGTGCTGCGGCTTAACTTCTGCTGTGCCTCGTCACCCCAGCCGGGAAGAATTATTTGTCTTCGATAACGCCTCAAATCAGGTCCTGATGAATTTTCACTGGACATTGCACCGGCCATCCTTTTCACTCAGAGGACAGATCCTCTCTCTTTCTGCAATTGTCCCGGTCGTCGACAATTTCTCTTTAACATGATCAATCGTCCGGCGGGTCAACTCCTGTGATATCCCGACATGGTTTATCGGGTCTATAGTTTTTTCAAGGTCCTCACGTTTGAACTTCCCAGCTATCTCTTTGCGAACCATCAGCAGATCAAGCAAGGGTTGGTTGGTCTCTTTGGCCTTCATGGCCGTTTCATAAATAATTTGATGGGCGGTCTGCTTGCCGATGGTCTCTCCCAGGAAAAACATCAAGGCCTCGGTTGAAATGAGGGTGGCCGCCCGATCGACATTTTGCCGGATTCTATGTTCATGGATGATAAGACCTTTCATGATCTCTTTCATCAGGGACAACAGGCCGCAGATAAAATGGGAGGTGTCGGTGACAGTGACCCATTCCAGTCTCACCGTCCGATAATCCCGTTCATGTTCATTAAGAATGCCTTCAAACCCCAAACCGGCATTGGCCTTGATCAGCTTTGCCAGGACAACAACCTGCTCGCACATTTCAGGATTTCTTTTATGCGGCATGGTGCTGCTGCCTATTTTTCCCATTTGAAAAGGCTCTTCAAGTTCGCCGGTTTCGTTCCGGGCCAGGCAGCGGATTTCATCGGCTATTTTCGCCAGGGTTCCGGCTATAATGGCCATGGTGGCGAGAAATTCCGCTATCCTGTCCCGCGAGGCATGCCAGGCGGTTAAGGGTGGGGCAAGCCCCAGTCTCTCTGAAAACTTGGTCAACAAAACAAATCCCTTATCAGCAAAGGCATCCGTGGTGCCAACCCCGCCGAAGAGCTGACTTACCAATACCCGCTCACGCAACGCTTCAAGCCGCTCAAAGTTCCGCCACATCTCATCCAGCCATACTGCCATCTTTAAACCCATGGTCATGGGCAGGGCATGTTGGCAGTGGGTCCGGCCGATGGTTACCATATCCATGCAGCGCTCCGCCAGTTCCATGACCTGCTGGGTAATGGAACTGAGATCACGCGTCACAATGGTCAACACATCGCGAATCTCGAGGCTCTGGGCGGTGTCCTGGATGTCCTGGGTGGTAGCGCCAAAGTGAATAAACTGTCCGGCACCATCATCACACGCCTGCTGTAATGCCCCAAGCAAGGGAAGTAGAGAATGACTGGACACCTTTAAACCTTCTTTGACCGCATCCAGGTTGATATAGCGAAGGTGGGCTTTCTCATTGATGTTTTTTGCCGCCCATTCCGGAATAATCCCCAGATCAGCCTGGGCCAGGGCTAGGGCTGCCTCGACGTCCAGCCAACGCTGATACCGGTATCGGTCGCAGAAGATTTTTCGCGCTTCCGACGTGGTATAGCCACCGCTGTAAAACTGGGATTCAACAATGTGGCTTTTCGGTTCACAACCGTGCATCTTTTTCTCCAATCGTTTCCGGATCCAGTTCCCTTTTCCTCTCAATGTCTTCTATGGCCTGCTCCACAATCTGTAC
>JAFDCR010000315.1 GCA_019312685.1 Deltaproteobacteria bacterium
ATTGCCAGGTTCATCCTTTACAATCTCAGGATGCATTGGGCAGGTATATTCGGTCCTCGTATCCGATAGAGAAGATGTCATCGGTTCAAGAGCCATGCCGCATTTTGGACAGGAACCAGGATGATCTCGGACAATTTCCGGGTCCATGGGACAGGTATACATTATCCCATGCTTATGATCTTCGACACTCTGTTCATACTCTTCTGAAATAAACTTTTCAGGATTATCCTTGAATTTTGTCAGGCAGTGTTCAGAGCATAAATGATAGGTATTCCCTTTATACACATGCTTCTTGTATTCGTCAGGATCGTTTGTGGTCATCCCGCAGACCGGATCCTTGAATTCTTGTGAATCCAAGGCCTCATCTTCTGCTTGGTTTTCATTTAAATGTCCGATGAATTTTTCAGGATTCTCTTTGAATTTAGTAAGACAATGCCCAGAACAGAAATAATGGAATTTCCCTTTATGTTCATATTTATGTGATGCTGATGATACTTTAACATCCATACCGCATACAGGGTCTACAGTAGTGTCATGTTCCTTATGTTGTTTTGTTGTTTTGTGTTCATGGTGTGTATTCATAATGCCCTCCTTTTCCATATGGAAAGCGGGCTGAAAAATCAACCGCAGCAGCCTCCTCTCGTCTGCTCTTTGTCAGTTTTATGATCATGGTCATGACCGCTGCCGCAGCAGCCTCCGCCCTTTCGTATCATGAAGTACAAAAGAGCTCCAATTGCCAGTATCCATAATATGCTTCCAGCTCCGGCCATAATTACAACCTCCATTAATGTTTACAGTTCTTATCGCTTCCTGTCTCCAAGGCTTCCAATATAGGACATTCGTTAAGTGGTCCATGTCCATCACAGGATGATGCAAGATGCTCCAGCGCCGTCTTGATCCTGGCCAGATCATTTATTTTTTTCTCGATGTCCTTTATTTTTGCCAAGGTCCGATTTTTTATGTCTGCCTTGGTGGCATGGGGATCATGGCGGATGAAAAGCAGCTCTTTTATTTCATTCAGTGTAAAGCCTAGAGCCTTGGCCCGTTTGATAAATTTGAGACGCACCACTTCATCCTCAGGGTATACTCTGTAGTTTGATTCCGTACGGGGTGGCGGATCAATCAAGCCCTGTCTTTCATAAAACCTCACGGTCTCTATGCCAACTCCGACCTGTTTTGCCAATTTGCCTATGGTAAGTCTATTCATGTTAATCTCCATTTATTGATCAATTGATGTTCTTAATATTAATTATAAACATTAAACCATACTACAGGGTCAAGGCTTGAGTGAAAATTAATGTTTTCCAAATATGTTGACAGATGACAACCACCCATCTTTACCCTCTATTGGGTATCTGGTGGGTCAGAATTCCGATCCCAATTGAGGCAAAGAATTTTCAATAGGAAAAAATTTTCTCTTAATACCTTCTGCGGTTGGGACGTGGTTGGGTGAGTCTTAAAAACCACTCCGAAAAATCAACCAACTTGTTAGAAAGAGTCGACTTTTCAAAAAAAAGCTCCAAAACTGACAGTATCAGTCCACATTAAAAAAGCCCTTCTCGAAGACTCGGAGAGGGCCTTTGTTTTGGGTCCACATGCCCACTGGACATATGGACTTTTTTTGATAGAGTAAAAAATCAAAATGTTTCCAGACACTCAATTTAGGTAGAAAGCAGCAAGCAATTTTCAATTTAATAGAACAATCAAATGAAAAAGGGCGAGCAAATGAAAAAACTTGTATTTGCATCATACTATCTGTGCCTGGCTATGCTTTTACAATTTCTTATCAGCGGGCATGCCCTGGCTGGCGAAGTTGTTCTTATGAACGGTGACAGGTTGACCGGAAAAATTCTTGAAATCAAGGATGGCATTCTGACATTGGAAACTGATTATTCCGAGCCTATAAAACTGAAATTTAAAGCAGTGCAGAAGATGACCAGCTCAGATCCGGTTGCACTTCATCTGACAGATGGAGAGGTAATTAAAGGGAAAATTACGACAAGCACCATAGGACAGTTAGTAGTTGCGGCAGAATCTGGCGGAGAAGCTGTAGCTGTGCAGTTTGACAACATAACAGCGCTTAATCCCCCTCCAATCGAACCTGTACGCTGGAAGGGCAATATAACTATCGGCGGAAATTGGCAGGATGGCAACACAGAGGCCATGAATGTTTCTGTAGGCGCTTCGGCTGTCAGAAGAACGGACAATGATCGTTTTCTAATTAATTTTCTTTACAACAATTCGGAGGAGAATGGAATACGTACCACTGAAAACACCTACGGTCAGCTTAAATATGATTATTTCTTGAATGCCAAATGGTACCTGTATCTTACAGTTGATATGCTTTCCGATGAATTCAAGGATATAAATTTCCGCACGTCGGTTGGTCCCGGGGCTGGCTACCAGATATGGGATGAGGATGACAAGGCATTGGGACTGGAAGCCGGTATCTCATATACCTCTGAGGACCGGAATATGGGAGAAGATACTGACTGGCTTTCAGCAAGAATCGGTGCCAATTTCCATTACAGACTGTTTTCCAAAGTCCTCTTTACTGATCAGTTTGTCATCTATCCAAACCTGGATGATACTGACGAATATACTCTGCGCAACGAGGCTGCCCTTGTAACCGACATCGGGGCCAACTGGGCTTTCCGGTTGAGTAATATCTGGGAACGCAATTCAGACCCGGGCTCACTTTTGGAGCAGGATGATTTTACCTGGATTCTTGGGCTGCAATACTCTTTCTAATGAATGCAAAAGCCCACTCATGTTTAACAGCAACAGGAAAGCACTTCTCAGGGGTCTTTAAAAAGTGTACCTTTTAATTCAGTATAGTGTCTCCCGAATTCCGGATTTGTTCGAATAGGGACCCACCATTGGGGTAAATCAGAATCACATAATGGTTTTTGCACTAAACAAAAATAGGGGAAAAACCATATCTCCA
>JAFDCR010000316.1 GCA_019312685.1 Deltaproteobacteria bacterium
CCAGTACCTGTTCAGAGCGTTGCACAGCTGCTGAATCAAGTCCCTTGGTGTGTTCACTTTTAAAGGGTGTACAATCATTCAGACTTCCGGCCGGAGTAACGAAAATAATCTTGGCTCCTACCGAGCGAGCCATCGCGACCATCCGCTCCAGACTGATTCGGTAATGGCGCAGAATTTTCTCCTGCAAAGGATCGTCGCGGGTATAACGCTCAAGTCCGGCAGATTTATCAAGAATGGTAACCACCTCTAATGCAAGATTGTCGCGTTCCTCCTCATCCTCTTCGGGATGGATTCCCAACTTCTGAAATGCGGTGGTCATTGCCGACCAGGTACGGGTGCGCGCCAGGACAGACACAGTTGTTCGGATTATAGGGGACATGTCCCTGATCTGACCGTAGGTCCTCTCCTCTAGAAATTCGTTATGGCCGGTATAAACAATAAATAAGTCGGGCTGGTAATTGATCAGCTCCTCCATCAGGTAGGCGGAGCGGTAACTGGCATAGCTTATACCTCCGGCGTTGATTACCTCCCAGTTTTTGCTTCTATCGGCTACAGGCAGAAGTTCACGCAGCCAATTGGAGAACGAGGTAAGATCATTGTAGGGACGGCCATAGGTGGTTGATCCACCGAGAGAAAAAATCCGGAAGGTGTTCGGTGCCTTCTCCTGTGGAAAACTCTGCTGGTTAAAGTTGTTCAGTTTATTTTGGGCGGTAGTGAGATAGTTTTTGCCCATGGGGCCAGGGCCAGGGACAAAAAGTGGAACATTTGAGGCAAAACCGACAAATGGATCTTCAGTCTTCAGCGTCGGCTTTACACCCAAAAGAGCCAAGCCGCCTTCAAGCAGAAGAAAAAAAACCAGAATTGCCGCGACAGGCAGGAAAATGGCCTGCCAGAGGGGAACGCGCCCGGACTTATCCGAAGAAGAATTCGATTCTGTTGACAAATCGGATTTTGATGGGTTTTTTAAAGACGAAGGAGAACTTTTACTCATAACCATTCTTTCATATTAAAGCACTTGAAACTTTCAAGCACCGTGCCCGGACAACTTTTCATCCAACGGTGGAGATGAATTCACCGACCTCATTGGCAGCAAGATGAAGAATGAGTAACAGACATCTCCACTTGACGACCATTTTATTTAATCCTGACTCATTATTTTACTGTGCTTCAAGACTGCTTATTTATAAATTACAAACGATTAAATTTATAATAATACAGTAACTTTAATAGTGCAATCGACATGCCAGGCATTGCAACCGTAAGTAATCCATAACAAAAATAGTCCTTAACTACCCTAAAACGGCACCGTCAAATCAACAGATGAAATATTCGCAACAGGTCCATTAGTCTTTCAATTCTGGCCAAATAACCAGACATATTCACTTTAGCGGTCTTTTTCCTAATCAAGAGAATATAGCAGAAAATTTAGATAATCCATCTTCCAGGTCCCATCTCAAAGATGGGGACAAAGAAACGCTTTACAAGGAAGTCCGCATTCGATACATTAAAAAAAACTTTGGGGAGGGCTTAGACGGTTTTTCTCAAAGGAACAGCCTCTGCAGGCAAATCTAGAATTGGCCTTCTTCTTGCCTCAGGGGCTTTTCTTCTTAAACTCTTAGCGGACAAAGATATGACAGCGGCAAAACAAAAAGGCAAAGCTGAAAACATTGTTGAACCTGCGCTTCGTCCTGTAAGTGACGAGGCGATTCTCAAGGTTGCCAAAGAGGTTGTGGTAAAATTCATTGAGGTCGGGCGTCTGTCTCCGGCAAACTTCGATGAGACCTTTCAGAATATTTACAAAACCGTGCATGATGCGGTCCGCTCTTAACCAGTTATTGCTTCAGTGAGTCTGCTTCCCTCTCTCAATTGCTTTCCTGAATCGGTGCGGTCCATTCATATCATGGGTATCTGCGGCACGGGCATGGGCTCGCTTGCCGGCATGCTCAAGGATTCCGGATACCTTGTCACCGGCTCCGATGAAAATGTCTATCCCCCCATGAGTAATTTTCTGGCAGCCTGCAACATTGAAATAAAAAACGGCTACAGTCCTGCGAATTTAGCCCACCGGCCCGATCTGGTTGTGGTAGGCAATACCATAAGAAAAACCAACCCTGAAGCATTGGCCCTGGCTGAACTTGCCATCCCGTATGTCTCCTTTCCCCAGGCCCTGGGCCATTATTTTTTATCGGATAAGACTTCACTGGTGGTCACCGGAACTCACGGCAAGACAACCACCTCATCCCTGCTGGCCACCCTGCTGCACAAGGCAGGGCTTACCCCCGGCTTCATGGTCGGCGGCCTGGTCCAGGCATTCGGTCGCAATTACAACCTTGGCGAAAGCCCTTATTTTGTTGTGGAAGGAGATGAGTATGACACAGCCTTTTTTGACAAGGGTCCCAAGTTTCTGCACTATCGGCCCAAGATAGCCATTATCACCTCCATTGAATTCGATCATGCGGATATCTATGCCGACCTGGAAGAGATCAAGGAATCGTTTGCAAAACTGGTGGCGATCATGCCGGAAGACGGTTGCATTATCGCCTGCTATGACGATCCGGTTGTCCGCGGGATTGTTAAAGAGGCGGAATGTGAAGTTCTGGGATACGGCATTGATGCTGAAGCCGAGTGGAAATTAAAAAACCTCAAGGTAAGTCCGAACGGCACCTTTTTTGATGTAGTACACAACAACAAAATCTACGCTTCCTGCAGAAATCCCATGCCCGGCAGACACAACGCCTTAAATGCCTTGGCCGTAATCGGAGTACTTGACCGGCTCGGGCTTGATGCGGAAACCATTACCGCAGCACTCAAGAACTTCGAAGGTGTGCGGAGACGTCAGGAGGTTCGCGGCGTGGTGAATGACATCGTTGTAATTGACGATTTCGCCCATCACCCCACCGCGGTCCGGGAAACCCTTACCGCCCTCAGGCAGGCCTATAAGGACCGAAGACTGATAGCGGTTTTTGAACCGCGCACAAATTCAAGCAGGCGGCGGATTTTCCAGAAGGATTATGTCCTGTCCTTTGATTCAGCTGACCGGGTTGTGGTGCGGGAACCGGTGCCGTTGGCTGATTTTCCTGCAGACCAGCTGTTCTCCTCAAAACAGCTGGCCGCTGACCTCAAGGCACGCGGTATCGAGGCCCTGGCGTTTACCGATACCGATGCGATCCTGGATCACCTTCAGTCCACCCTGTTGCCCGGAGATGCGGTGGCTATCCTTTCAAACGGCGGCTTCGATAATATCCATACGCGACTGCTCGATAACTTATCAGTGAGGAGTGAGGCCAGGAGGCAGGAGTAAAGAGTAAGGGGTAAGGGAAAAAAGCCAGAGGCCAACAAGAAGGGTTACAACTGCGAGTGCAAGTTTTGGGGCATAGGCCAGTGAGTTCAATGAATTTGGTCGTATACACTTCAACATTTTGCATGCTACCACCTCCAAATAAGAGTTATTTCACGAGGTTTATGAAGTATCAGATATGGTTATTTTGTTGCTTCATTAAACTTTTCTTTGGCGCTGTCAAAAGCCCGATCAATTTCCTTTCCCGCCTTTTCAGCCGTTCCTTCCTTTTCACAGGCAACTGCTGCTGTCAGCAGAAAGCTTACTGCAAGAATCACCGCAATAATTTTTTTCAAGTTCATTTCTTCTCCTCTTTCCAATAATTTTATTAGATATCCGCAAATTTTCTATAAGTGAGCCTCAAAATCCTCCAGGGGCTCATGGCTGTATTTATTAATCTTCTCAAGAAGATTCTCTGGTGTATCCATGAACTCAGCTGCCGGATGAGATGTCTCTTTAATATCTTCATGGAATGCCGTGAAAAGGTTCAAATGTTTCCAACGGACGAGATAGTAATCGATAATACTGGTCAACTCGGTGAAAACCGTCACGTCCGGAGCCGGATCCCTGTAACTGGACTTTGCGAGCTTTTCAACCGACAATGTCTGGGTCTCATAAAAACTCTTCATGAACTGCAGTTCGGCAGGCAGCCGCACCACAACTCCCAGTCTGCCGAGACGCTTAATGAGCCATTTTATGAAAGCCTTGCCTGAATTGGCCACGGGATAGGGAATATATAACTCCCTGGGCGTTTTGAGATTTAGGTAAGTCTTTATAGCTTTGATCAACGCCACCATTTCCACGGGCTCCTGATCGACAAAGTTATAGGATTGCCCTGAAAATTCATCCCTGCTTTCCAGGATATGGTTGATGAACGGCGGGATCTTCTTGGTATTTGAATAGGAATGGCACACTCCCGGCTTGCTGAGCATAAAGGGCATAGACTGGTCGGCTATGGAAAAAAGCAATCGTTGAAAACCCTGAATCTTATGATCATGCTTGCCGTAAACCACTGCCAGACGTACGGTTGTATAGTCCAGCCCCTGGGTTTCATGCATATATTGCAGTGTTTTTTCCGCCAGAAGCTTTGACTTGGCATAATTGGAAAGCTTGGGACCGATCGGCCGCAAATCCTCCTCGGTGAGATTCTCACCCATCGGCAGGGTGGCGGCGGAACTGAAATGAATGTAGGGGATTTTCTGCAATCTTGCCATTTTGGCCAGCCGGATGGCACCAAGATAATTTGTTTCCAATGTAAGCTGGGCATCACTGTCGAGAGAGGTGATGGCGCAATTAATGATAAAATCCGGATGATATTTATCAAAATACCGTTTGATGTCATCCGGTTGCCGCAGGCTCAAACGCTTGCTGTTCGGGCCCAGCACCTCAATATCCCCTGATGTCTTCGTCTTGAAATAGTACATCAGGGCGCCGCCGATCAGGCCTGAGCTGCCGATGATGACCCCGAGTCTCTTCTGAGTGATGTCCAGACGGGAAGATGTGTCTTTAAGGCGTTTAAGCAAAGAATGAGTATTTTCAATCTTTCTGCCTTCTTCACTGTGTACTTTAAGATAAAAATCGCATCGCTTGCATGCCAGCTGCTTTTTGGCAAATGAACCCTGGACAGTACCGCCGCAGAATGTTCCCGCAACCACCCAGCAGGCCCGCCCGGAATTAATTCCGCCATGAATCTTGTCCAATCTATTTTCACTGGCGGCAGGGCATACTCCAAGTTTCTTGGCTTTGGCGCCTTTCGGACCTCTGCCGCATTTCATATATTCCCAGCAATTTAATTTATCCCCGGCCATAGTTTGAAATAAACAGACTTGCCAGCCCTTCTGCAAGGAAACATTTTAGATAATATCGGTTTTGCCGCCTCCGAAAACTGCAGTATATCACTTTATAAAATATAATCAAAATGTTAGATGCCATAAAAAATCCCGTAAGAGCAATATGCTCTTACGGGATTGCAAAATTATCTGCTTAATAATAAATCAGTCGCTCTTAAACTCGGCAACCAGCGCCTGGATGGATGCCTTGGCATCACCGAAGTACATCCTGGTATTGGGATAGAAAAAGAGGGCGTTCTGGATCCCGGCAAAACCGGGATTCATGGACCGCTTGAGCACTATGACCGTCTTGGCCCGGTGGGTCTCAATTATGGGCATGCCATAGATGGGACTTGACTCGTCCTCAAGGGCGGCCGGGTTGACCACGTCGTTGGCGCCG
>JAFDCR010000317.1 GCA_019312685.1 Deltaproteobacteria bacterium
CCGAGATAATGGGTTGACATGGCGGCGCATTCGATATGCCAGCCGGGCCGGACATTGCCCCACTCGGTCTTATAAAAAATCCCTTCTTTCAGTTCCGAGAGGGTTGAACGCTTCAACAGGGTGAAATCCACCGGGTTTTCCTTTTCATAGTCGTCCAGGTCGACGGTCTTGCCGATCTGGATCTTGCTGAGGTCCACGCCGGAAAGTTTGCCGTAGCGCTTGAATTTCGAGATATCAAAATAAATGGAGCCGTGCTTTTCGTAGGCATACCCCTTTTTAATAAGCTGGCCGGCAATATCGATCATGGATTCCACATGCTGAGAGGCGCGGGGAAAACCCGTTGCCTTCTTCACCCCCAGGGCGTCCATGTCCGCCTTGAACTCCCGGATATAGGATTCGGTGAATTCCGCCAGGGGCTGCTTTGTTTTTTCGGCGCCCCGGATCGTATTGTCATCCAGGTCGGTAAAGTTCATGAAGAATTGGACATTGAATCCCTTGCTCTCCAGGACCCGGTTTATCAGGTCGGCGACAATGAAGCGCCGGCAGTGGGAAAGATTGGCATGTTCATGGGCGGTCGGGCCGCAGGCATAAAAGGTGACCTTTTTTGGGGAAATCGGCCGGAAGACTTCCTTTTTTTTGGTCAGGGTGTTGTATAAACGAATCTGTTCTTCGGTGCTTTCCGTCTCTGGTTCCTCTCTGGTGCTGAAGAGTGTGGTACTGAGATATTTCTCGCCGCCGTCGGGCAGGATCACCACAATAAGTCCGTCCTTGACCTGTTCCGCCCTGGTCAGGGCGGCACACATTGCCGCACCCGAGCTCATACCCACAAAAATTCCTTCCCGGTGCGCCAGTTCCCTGGACATCCTGAATGACTCGTCATCAGGGATATTAATGATCTGGTACGGCAGATTTTTATCAAAAATACCCGGTTTGTAGGATTCTTTCATGTTTTTAAGCCCCTGGATTTTATGCCCCAGGAAGGGTTCAACCGCAGTGACCCTGACCTCAGGATGATGTTCGGCAAAATATCTGCAGAGTCCCATTGCCGTCCCGGTTGTCCCCAGGGTTGAGATCACGTCGGTTACCTTGCCCTTGGTCTGCTCCCAGATCTCGGGTCCGGTAGTCCGGTAATGTACCTGCCAGTTGGCATCGTTATTGAACTGGTCGGTCAGAAAATAACGGTCGGGATGCTCCCTTGCCATGATATAGGCCTGTTCAATGGCGCCGTCGGTGCTTTTCTTGGCAGGGGTCAGAAGAATTTCCGCACCGTAAGCCTCCATGATCATGCGGCGTTCGATGCTGGCGGATTCAGGCATGACAAGCTGGCATTTATAGCCCTTGACCGCACAAACCATTGCCAGACCTATGCCTGTATTGCCGCTGGTTGCCTCAAGGACGATCTTGTCCGGGGTCAGTTCCCCGTTTTTTTCAGCGGTTTCGATCATCGAAAGGGCGATGCGGTCTTTAACCGACCCGCCGGGATTAAATGATTCAAGCTTGGCAAAAACCTTAACCTTTTTTGCCGGATTAAGTCTCGATATCAGTACCAGGGGTGTATTGCCGATTCTTTCCAGAATATTGCTATAGGGCATGGTTATCAGACCTTGTAAAAAAAATTAACAAAACCAAGAGATTGCTTTAAATACAGTTGTGATAATGGTATTGGTTCCCGGAAAGATCAGAACCATTTAGATGTGATCTTTGGCAGGGAACAAAATATTTCAACCCAACTCCCGTATAACAGATACTGCGAAACGGGCAGGGTGGCAAGATAATGCTTAATTTTCGATGATTCAAGGCAAAATTGTTCTGCAAATGCGAGATTAATTAAGGCTGTTCAGAAAAAAGAGAAAAATACACATGAAAGATAAAGTGACGTTGGCACATGGCAGTGGCGGCAAGGCATCACATGATCTGATCGAAAGTCTTTTTGTGGCCGGCTTTGGGAGTAAATCTCTTGCTGCCATGGAAGACAGTGCGGTTCTGAAAGCAGGCACGGAGACTATTGCCTTCAGTACCGATTCCTTTGTGGTGGATCCGATATTTTTCCCGGGCGGAGATATCGGCTCTCTTTCCATACACGGCACGGTGAACGATTTGGCCATGAGGGGGGCAAGACCGCGGTTTATCTCCGTAGGCATGATTATTGAGGAAGGTTTTGCCTACAGGGATCTTGAAGTAATTGTCCGTTCACTGAAGTATGCAGCTGATAAATCCGGGGTGGAGATAGTTGCCGGTGACACCAAGGTTATCCCGGCCGGCAAGGCGGACAAGATTTTTATCAATACCACGGGGATTGGTTTACTGGAACACCAGGTTGATATCTCGGCCAAAAACGGCCGCCCCGGTGACAAGATTATCCTGAGCGGCACCATGGCGGACCATGGCGCTACAATTCTCTGCCAGCGTGAAGGCCTAAAGATTCAGGGAGATTTCAAGAGTGATTCAGCCCCATTGAACCATATTGTCGCAGCCATGCTCAATGAGGCAGGTGACAATATCCATGTCCTGCGTGATCCCACCAGGGGGGGTGTAGGCACAACCCTGAATGAACTGGCAGGTTCGTCAAAGGTGGGAATCCGCATTTCTGAAGCCGCCCTGCCGGTGCGGGACGATGTCAGGGGAGCCTGCGAACTGCTGGGGCTTGATCCGCTC
>JAFDCR010000318.1 GCA_019312685.1 Deltaproteobacteria bacterium
CCTGCAAGATGGCAGCGATCGCACTCATTGTCGATGCCAAAGGCGAGGGTTCCATTGTGACATGTGGCGCACTGTTTTCCTTCATTAAACTTCTTATGTGAGATGTCGTTACGCCAGCGCTGCATAATAAAGATGTCCTGGTGGCAAACCTTGCATTCAAACCATATCCTATGGACCCAGTGTGGATAGATGACGGGTGCCAGACCCGCGTCGTCCATTTCATTTTCATAGGTTTTCATGACAAAGTTGCCAAGAAATCTCTCTTCCTTCTTCCATTTCATTAGTTCTGTAGTCCGCTGCTCCTCAAGCTTCAGCTCTTTTTTTATTAGTTTGTCAATTTTTCGTATCAGCCTTTTACCGCCTCCATGATAATGGTCGTAGCCGCTGGCCATGGCTGCGGCTGCGTCCAGCAAGAACATTCTGTGACCGAGAGTTATAGTGTCTGACATTGCATCCACTACTAGTGCGTTGATCTCTCCAGGCATAATATCCCTGCTCTTTTTTATTAATTTCTCCTGTTTTTTGAATTGGAATGTTTTGTAATTTGTAATGAATTCTGTCCTAAACACGCTGTCGCTTCCGAAGACGCAGATTGACCAGGTGAGAAGAAGCAGGAGGCCTGCTGTTGCAGGCAGGTGACCGCGCGAGTCGGATCTTTTTGCCGGGGTAATTTGATGTTCTAAGAGCATTATTCATACCCAAGTGAGCTTGGCTGAACGCCGTTATTATTATTGTTGGAATAGCCAGATTCATCGCTCTTGGACAGGTAATACTTGCCATGTTTTGCAGCGTCAATAAACAGGTCATTAGATTCTTTGATCATTGAGATGGCCGCACCATAATTATGTGCCTCGAGCAAGTCGTTTCCCTGGGCCCGCCTTTCCATTCCATGTTCGTAGGCAACCAGTGCGCGTCTTCCTCCTTTTCCTTTGTCAATCCCCATCTGCCGAGCCTCTTCAAGGCGCCTGTCATTCTCCTTCTGTAGTTCATTGAGGGTGAATTCCAGCTCGAATGATTCCCTGTCCTTTGTTACAGCGATTGCTTTCTTCAACTCATCTGTGGCCTGAGAATAAAGTGAAACAGCTTCCGCGAATGAAGACTTCTCTTCTAAAATAGAAGCCTTGTTGCGAAGATTGATGGCATTCGTGAAGTGCTTGTAGGCTTTTTTACCGCCATCTCCTGCGTCTATACCGTGTTGTTTTGCTCGATCCAGATAGGCATCACTTATGATTCTCGCGTTTTCGGCTTCGTCTTGTGATTTTTTATGTGCAACGTCCTTTGCTCTAGATAGTTTTAAAGCAATCTTAAGTGAGTTGTTCAGGTCTTTAAGGGCAAAGTATGCTTCTTTGTACTTATTCTCACTGATTAAGGTTGCAATGTCTTCACTGCTTCGTTTTGCATCTTTCAGAATATTAATGGCAGTAGTATTATTGCTGGCAAGGATTTTGTCAGCGCTTTTGCCTGATAGAAGTCGTTTTGTTATATAGTTAAACTGACGATTTACTGATTTCCTGAGTTTTTCTTCTGTCATTCCGTTCGGTAGTTCGCGTTCAATCTCTGCGTATATGCTATGAAAAGGCAGAAGGCAACTTAACCCAATAACAATCAAGATGAGTAGCATGCGCATGGGTAGTTACCTTATGCCTTCATATAATTTGGGATTGTTTCCTGCTCAAAATGTGCAGTCCTCACTTGCCTTGCATGCCTCCACCTTTTCACGGTTATGGCACTTATTGCAGTCTTCGAGTGGAAATGCCACCTTGCCATGACACTCACCGCAGTATTTGCCTTTAGACATTTCACGCATTGTCATCTTGGTATCGCCCGCGGTGCGGACAAAGCGGTGTGGGTGACAGCTCTTACAGTTCAGCCACCATGCATGGAGCGTGTGAGGAAAAAGCACTTCAGAAATGGCTTCACTCTTCACGGGTATCACGATATCAGCGATATCCTCATCGCCGTCCGGATTGAATTCATAATGTACTGGTGACTCATAAAGAGGATTATCAGGATCAATGGACCCTTTTGGCAGAACCATCCCCTGGCTAGTGAGCTTGATCCAGTCAATAAGACCGTACTTGTCTTTAGGTAGACCTGTAGCCTGTAGTGCCCTGGGTTGCCAGCCAGAACCCCACTTGAAGGCGCTGCCTGAGGGTTTGCGGCGATCGCCCCGGCCGGCGATCTTGCCGCTGCGCCCTGCAAACAACAGGTTCTCAGGTGATTCCTCTACCTGTTTTTCTTCCGGCTTATCAAGCAGCTCCATGGGATACATGTGACACTGTTCGCACTCTAATGGGTCCCATGCAACCGATCCATCATGACACATGCCACAGGATTCACCGGCACTGATTGCATCCATGTCGATCTTATTCGCACCTTTGTTGGTTTCAAAGGTGTCTTCATGGCATACCTTGCAGCGAAAACGAATTCTATGAAACCAATGGGGGAACAGGACGGCATCGACTTCACCTTCGATCATCCCCTCCTTGGTCCGGTCCATAACAATGTCGCCGTACACTAGCGGTACATCTTCCACGGCTGCATCTGCCAATGCTTCTGACACGGTAACCTTGGGAGTAGGCGGCGCTTTTTCAACCTTAGCAGGCTCGGCCTTAGGGGCTGCTTGAAGCAATGTTCCTGGTAGAGCAAGCAGGGTTATTAAAATTGTGATTGAAAAAAGCACTTTGCTGACAGATTTTGCCATTTCGCCACCTCGCAAGGGATACTATGGGTAAGGGCAAGCCAGGGGGCTTCGCCCCCTGGTACTCTCCAGTTCAGATGCTAGTTGCCAAGCGACCTGATATAGTGAACCAAACCCCAGGCTTCTTCTTCAGATACCTCTTTGCCTTCTTTGGCCATGCCGGCCTGCCATCCCTTCATCTCCGTATCGGCGCTTCCGTTCATGGTAATCCAATAAAGCTCACCATCGGTGGCGTCAATACCTGCGGTCCAATCCGGTGGCAAGGGATCCATGTCCTTGGCACCAGGCCCTTTGCCATCGCCCTTTGAGCCATGGCATTTCTTGCATTTTTTCTTATAGATCTTTTTGGCCGTCTTTAGTACGTCGTCATCGGCCTCTACCGGATTCTCGACCCCCTTTGCATCACCCGGTACCTTGTCCTTGGCCGCGGAAAAGGCCGCAGGTGATGCTACGGTCAGGCAAAACACCGCAGCAGAAATGGTTAAACAGGATTTAATCGCTTTCATAATAGCCTCCAGTTATTACTACTCATCTATGGTGCACACACATAGGCAACGATCATCGCGCTGCTATATGACCTTGGACTCAAAGACAGAGCCCTTATTCAATTACTTCTACTCCTCTTCCAATTCAGGCCACTCAACATCGGCATGAACCAGGTTATAATGGCAGTGGATGCAGGTCTGGCCTTTCTCTTTCATGGTTTTGTGCTGACCAATTTCCTTCCACCACTCTGCATCCGGCTTATGGCAGTTCTTACACTTGGCGCTATCTTCATCCACCATCTTGTGTCTCACGCGCTCGGCAAGCTCTACCCTCAGGTCCTCCCATTCTGGTACATCACGTAATGAGTTGGAAATGCTGTCAAAGGGTGTTTTGCCGTAGGCCCCATTGTTGATAAATAGGAACTTCCATCTAGCAAGCTGAAAAATGCTGTGGGGTTCGTGACAGCCAACACAACCCGGTCTTACATCGAGGTCATTCTCATAATGGGCTGACTCGCGATATTCCTCATAGGGATACATGTGGCATTCGCCACATCCAACGGTCACGTCAAAAGAGCCGAAAGTCTTTACATCTGTTGGCCTATAGTCCTCTATGCTCTCTGTCTTATCTCCAATCGGAGCATATTCTTCATAATCTTCGAATAATTCATGGCATATCAGACAGGCGCTGATATCCTTGAAACGTTGGTTGCTCCAACTTGTTCCAGCAAGAAGAAAAATGACTAGGGCTACGCCGATAATCGCCAGGATTCCTGATTTAGATTTGAGAAGTTTCAATCTACCATCCTCCGCAATATGGGCCTTTGGCACTATGCCTTGCCTGTTGAACTCTTGTAGATGGCGAGATGCTTAGCGTTATCCGCCTTGACGTCACCGTATTTATCACCCGGCTGTGCTGGTGTTATGCGTACCACTGTGTCATTCCACGCCTGCATTCCGGTCATAGGATCAATGGCCACCGGGATAATGTCATTGGGGTTGGTGCCATTGTCACGCCACCATAGGTTATGGTTGATATCTTGATCCTCACGCTCCGGCTTCGCATGCCCCTCTGCTGAATGGGGGTTGGCTTTTGCCACACGACCATAAGCGCTATGTCCTACGGATGTTGATATACCTGCGACCTGGGGGTGGATTCCCTGGGTCAGCCAGGCCTTGGTGACAAGGTAACCGGCATCGCTGGTTACCCTTATCAGCCCGCCATCTTCGATCCCGAAC
>JAFDCR010000319.1 GCA_019312685.1 Deltaproteobacteria bacterium
AAACTTAACGCCTTCTGTGAAAAACGATCCGCTTGTCAGGCTGCCGGGAACCCAACCTTTCCCTGAGGGGGATGTTGTTCTTGAGGCCCCGACACGCTGTCTCAACTGCCACGCCGACTACAACACGATTGTTGAGCCTGGATTTAATTGGAAAGGTTCAATGATGGCCCAATCCGCACGTGATTTTGTTTTCTGGGCCTGCATGGCAGTTGCCGGGCAGGACTCAGCCTGGGCTATAGGTACTCCCAATGCGGTTGATATCTGTGAAAGATGCCATTTCCCACAGGGGTGGCTTGAAGGAAGATCCGATCCTCCAAATGCCTCTGCCATGGTGGGCTCCGATTTCGATGGGGTGCATTGCGATTTCTGCCACCGGGCATATGATCCTTTTTTTGAGGATACTTTTTCGGGTGTACGTGAAGGCAGCGATCAGGTTTACTGGGACGAAACCAACCTGTCGGGAACGCCGTCGGATGATGCAGCCACTGCTGCCTACCAGGAAGATGTACGTATTGCAGCAGATATTTCGTTATTCAACGAAGGAGCAAAGGATTTACCGTTTTTCAAGAATAATCAGCCTCCTGACGGTTACAATGAAAACGGCAGCGGTCAATACTTTATAAGTCCTACGAGAGATAAGCGGGCCTCGTTTGCCGACGCCGAGGCACGGCACGGCATGTATTACAGCCGCTACCACAAGAGCAAGTATTTCTGCGGTATATGCCATGATGTTTCCAACCCGGTACTGGCCAACTTAGGAGCAGCTCCCGGTCAGCCATTGCCGACCGAATCAAACTCAGCCTATTCATATTTTCACGTGGAAAGGACATTTTCCGAGTTCATGCTTTCCGATTACGGATTGCAAGGCGGAAGTCCCGGAAAAGGTCCGTTTGATCCGGCGATTTTCGAGACCTCTCTGCCTGATAATGCCATATCAAAATGCCAGGATTGCCATATGCGAGACGGGGTCGGCGCCGGCTGCGATAAGAAAGGTGTCCCGATCAGACCCGATCAGAGTATTGAACATCCTGGTTCCGGCCAGCCCATTCATGACCTGACCGGTGGCAATATCTGGGTTCCTACAGTCCTGGCCAGCAGCGTTCAGGGTTCACCAAACTATGATCCGGTAAATGGTTCTCTGCTTAACCAGGGACCGGCAGTCCTGACCCTGGATCTGACTGCGGGTGAAGGCTTGGATCCTGCAGCATTACTTGCCGGTGCCGACAGATCGAGACAGCAATTGCAGCTGGCCGCTTCCATCACCGATCTTGAATATTTTCCTGCTTCCGGCGACCTGCATTTCAGGGTGCAGAATCAGACCGGGCATAAACTGATTTCGGGTTTTCCAGAAGGACGCCGCATGTTTCTGAATATCAAAGTATTCAAAACGGGCAGTCTTATCCAGGAAGTCAACCCATATGATGAATCGGCTGGAACCCTGAAGGGGCTGTCATATAATTACCAGGCAGATCCACTGGGAAAACTGCCCAAACCGCTATCCCTTGCAGCAAATGAAATTTATGTGGATGATCTTGTATATGAGATGCACCCGAGCAGCACCCTGACCGGGGAGCAGGAAACCTTTCATTTCGCCCTGGCGGACAATCGTTACAAGGATAACAGGATACCGCCCAAGGGATTCAGGATTGGAGAAGCCTCAGAAAGGCTGTCAGTGCCGCGCTCCCATGGAGCAGATGCCCCTGGATACTTTACAGCTGCTGAATATAGTGGCGGCTATGATGAGGTACAGTTGCAGGTGGCTCCTGATGCAGACCATATCGAGGTGAGCTTATATTACCAGACCACAAGTCGTGAGTATATGGAATTTCTGCGTGACGAGATAAACGGCAACCCGAACAATCAAACCCTTCCTGCTGGAGCATATATCATTCAGTCAGATCCATTTTTCAGCGGAATGAAAGCCTGGGGCAATACTATCTGGGAACTCTGGACCCATAATATGAATCTGGATGGTGCAGCTCCATATCTGATGACCCAGGCAGTTTATGGCTCTGGTCAACCTCTGTGCACAGCTGAGTCTCCTGTACTTTTTGATGCTGTAGCTGGAAACGGTTCTGTAACCCTGAACTGGACTGATATGCATACCGGCAACCAGGACATAATAGGTTATAAAATATACTACGATCAGTCAGGCAAGGCACAATTTGTTGATAACGCAGGCCTTGCAACCTCATATACCGACACTGGTCTTACCAATGGCAGCCCATACTGTTATCAAGTGGTTTCCTATACCGCTGATTGCGATTCTGATTTCAGTAATATCCTGTGCGCAATTCCAAGTGCAGGAAATGGAAACCGGGCTGGTGCGCAATCCATAGTAACCGGAATACTGACCAAAAGTGGAAAAGGTAAAAACACAACAACTGTTTTTACAACACTGAGCATTTTCTCTCAGGGAGATGAAGTTGTTTTCAGGATTGGAGTGGTTGACGTCAACACCGGCAGCCCTCTTGAAGGTGCCACTGTGCAGCTGCAGATAAGCGGCCCGGAGGTGGCCTTTATTGAAAGTACAGCAAGTGATACTAATGGTATTGCAGAAGCCCGGTGGAAAACCCAGGCTCCGAATAGAAAGGGGAATGGTGGAACCTCGACCGGTGATTATAGTGCAGCTGTCAGTGATATAACGGCATCCGGATATGTATGGGATGGTGTAATTGTCAGTACTGCCTTTATTGTACAATGATAACTGGATTATATATCCGCCTGTCATCCTTGGCAGGGACAACTTGAGAAAAGGGCTATCAGAAAATCAGCCCTTTTCTCATACTTGTGATTTCTACAATTTACTGAATCTGAGAAATACTTCTAACGCATCGATATCCTTTCGGAATAAAGACAAATATTAAAGGCCCCTCCCAAGTCATCGGGAAGGGCCGTTTTTTTGAGTACTTATAGTGTCACTTTCCTAACCTCATAGAATCCTAGGAAAGATCTGTTGACATAAACTATTTACATATGTAATTAGTTGGAGCTTGTAAAAGTTAAGGATTACAATTTTATATCCTGCGGCTTGCCGCATTTAATAAGAGAGCTACAGTAGTATGATACTATACGGCTTGCTGATGGGAGGTTCAATCTCGTAACATAACTACACCCGCAAATGGACATCACTTCACAATATCCCACAGAATTACTTGAATTATTAGCTGATACCATACCTCTATTATGCCGCTCCGAGGAAGACATACTGCTTTTCTTTCGGGAGGCCGGTGTCGGGTACGAATTACTGAGTGATCTTTGGCTAAGAGTTGAGCAAGTCGATGACAGCGTTCAAAAGGATGAAATAGTCAGCACGATACTGACAAGACTCAACGAACCAGGTGACGTTGCCTTGCAACAAAGAAAGGCAATTCTTGAGATGGTAACGAAATTTATAAATTTTTCTCATTGCCTGCCTGATGATCAGCTCAAGGCCCTGGAATTGGTGTCCGAAATTCGACGCCTTCTGGGTATTAAAGATGACCTGACCAAGGTGCACCTGGAACTCGAATGGGAATTTAAAAAACAGCAAAAACAACACCAAACTCCTTACGGAGAAAAAAACATCCTTGATGGCAGAAAAAAGCGCGACGGGAAGATCGATACGAAAAATGCAGAAACCGCTCCGCCAAGTCGTCAGCGTCCGGTAACCATTAAAAAAACACGCAAGGGTCCCCCTGAGGCAGAAAAAATCCTTGTTGGTAAAGAGGAAATCCTGGACCAATATGTGGCTGAACTGAAAAAGAGGAGCCGTGGCCGGGCGGTCATGAAACTGCGCCGACTGCTCGATCTTCAGCGAGCCTATCCACAGGAAGCATTTATTGGCGCGGTCAGTAAGGCTGCTAAATATGGCCTCTATGATTT
>JAFDCR010000320.1 GCA_019312685.1 Deltaproteobacteria bacterium
TCTGATTTGGGAGGATATTGCAGCCTGAACTGTTCCCGCCATCGTGTGATCCCGCCCCGGTTCCTAAAGGGTCTGAAGGGGCCCATCACCTCAAAGACCTTTTGATCTGAGCCGGACGGATTAACTATATGATATGAGCCGCCAGCATCCGCCTTAACCAGAATATTCATATCTCTATTGATGCTGCTGTCCCTTTTCGCAGGATCACTGTGGACAATAACCTTTCCTGATACATCAATGACAGCGATATAATATATATCAGGTGACTCTGATGCCTGTTCAACCAACCTCTGGGTCTGGGCTATTCCATCATTACCTGATACATCCATACCCATTAAGCCGCTCATCATGCTTGTTATCATCGAAGCACGCATACCTGCCTCGACAAATCGTATTATTGCTTCGCCCTTGCGGAAAAGTCCCTCTGAAAGCATTCCCCTTTCCCGCTTGATATTATTGGCTGCAAAAATAAAGATGATCAGAGACAACAGACCTATGGCCGCAGCAAGAAGCCAGGGAGAAACAAACATCAATCTGGTTTTTCTGAAAACACGATCCTTCATATTCATGTACATATAGTAAGGTAATATTCAGGAGAAACAAGATATCCGGTTCTCAGATCCCTTTTTTAGACAAGGCCTTTTTCAGGGCCGCGGTATGCACATCGCCAGCATAATGCAATGGACTTTTGCCTGATATGGGATCAAAGCCGCTCGGATCAGCATAGCAGATATACTGAATCTCCCGCGCCAGGGTGGAAACTGCCTCCTCGATCGGCAGGCCTATGACCCGGACAAGCACATCCCATGTCGCCCCGCAGGGTGCCCCCCTTTTCACTTCGATACTCTTTATTCTGTCAGCTTCAACTTCCACACTGTATTCCGGCAGACCGAACTGTTTCCCGTATAAGCCTGCAGCCCGCAGGCGGCCCAGGCCGCATCAGGTAAACGGTGTTAGGGCATCGGCGTGTTTCTTCCCGGATGCAATAACCGGAATTTTCTTTTTTTTGCACACCTGGGCAAGATGTGCAGACAGATCAGGATGTTTCAAAAAATCAAGGACAAGATCTGCGGTAAAATCTTCCGGGATGTATTTTTCAGGATCATCTACGATTTCAGACAGATTTTCTTCAATATTATATCGTTTGATAATTTCCAATCCTTTCCCGTGGCGGTTTATGCCCTGGATCTTTTTCTCTCCTGAATTATGCTCTTCAAATACGACTATTGTAAACATGATTAGCGGCTCACAAACTCTTTAGTAAATTCGGTTGGTTAAATCATCATTTTTTTACACCGGAATACAAAGCGATTCACGAATGAAAATACTCCCAGATCTGTTCCGCCAGTTCCGGGCCAATACCCTTGACTGCGGCCAGTTCTCTCCTATCCGCTCTTTTCACCGCTGCCAGGCTGCCCATGGCTTTTAACAAAACTTTTTTACGTTTTGGTCCCACACCCGGAATAATGTCAAGTTCAGACAATAAAATATTTTTCTGCCGCATACGCCGATGAAAAACAATGCCGAAACGATGTGCTTCATCCCGCACCTGCATGATAAAAAAAAGCACAGGAGAGTGGCGGGCCATTTTTACAGGATTCTTTCTTTTCGGGCGGTAGACCTTATCGGATTTATTCTCCTTGTCTTTCGCTATGCTTATAAGTTCAATCCTGTTAAGCAGGTTTTTCTCTTTTAAGACGTTTTGAGCGACATTAAGGTGTCCCTTTCCCCCGTCAACCACAAGCAGATCGGGTAAAACTCTTTCCTTTACACCTTCTTTGAAACGCCTGTTTAAAACCTCTCCCATCATCCGGTAATCATCAGGTTCATGTGCGGTTCTAATGGAGTAATGCCTATATTCCTTGGTTGCCTTTTCACCATCTATGAAACAGACAAGGGAGCCGACGGGCTGCTTCCCGCCTATATTGGAGATATCAAGACATTCAACCCGTGCGGGATAACGGCGCAGCTGCAGCTTTGCCTGAAGGTTGACCGCCAACATCTGCCAGCTTTTTTCTTTGCTCTCCTTGTCAATATGAACCTGCCTGGCATTTGTCTGGGCCATTTCCAGCAGATGTAATTCCTTCCCACGTCTCGGAACCCGGAGCTTTACGGTCCTCCCTTTTATTTCAGTTAGCCATTCCGAAAGCATAGGCTGGTCGACTACCTGGAAAGGCACCATTACTTCATCTGCCGGTTTAAACTGTTCCCGGCCGTAGAAACGGTGCAGGACTTCACCCAGCACTTCACTGTTATCACCGATCGGATCAGGAAGAAAAAATTCCTGTTTACCCAGGACCGTGCCCCCTCTGACATTGATTACCGCTATGCCGACTCCGGCTCCCTTTCGGACATAGCCGAAAACATCCTGATCCTTATCTATATCACTTACAACCACTTGTTTTTCCAGGGTTTTATCCAATGCCTGCAATTGATCGCGTAAAACAGCCGCCTTCTCAAAATCCAAGGCTGCAGATGCCTTCTGCATCTCTTTTTTTATCTGTCTCCGCAGTTCCCGGTTCCTGCCCTCCAGAAACAAAAGAACGTTGTCCACCATTATGCTATATTTGTTTTTATCAACTTTACCACTGCATGGGGCCAGGCAGCGCCCCATTTGGAAATTCAGGCATGGACGAGACCTTTTCTTGAGATTCCTGCCCTTACATCTTCGCAAAGGAAAAATCCGGTTTACGAGGCTGAGCGTATTCCGCATGGCGCCGGCGGATGAATACGGGCCAAAATATCTGCTGCCGTCCTTCATCCGGCGGCGGGTCATATAAACCCTGGGCCATTCCTCACCCAGCGTAACTTTTATCCGGGGATAACTTTTGTCATCCTTGAGTTCAATATTAAATTTCGGCCTGTGCTTCTTTATCAGTGACGATTCAAGGATAAAGGCTTCCTTTTCAGTATGGGTGATGATGGTATCAACCGCAGCTAATTTCCTGAGCAGCAGGAGTGTTTTTGGAGAATCCGTAAATCCTGATCTCTGGTAGGATGACAGTCTTTTGCGCAGATTTTTAGCCTTGCCGACATAAATGACCTGTCCCTGCCTGTTCTTCATGAGATAGACGCCGGGCTTTCGGGCTACAGATTTGAGAAAATCAGCAGACAGCGGGTCCTGGTTACCCCCACTGCTACTTTTGTGCCCGTCTTTGGTTTTGTTCACCTTTGTTGTCATATTTTTTTAAGGAATATTATCCTCTTCTCCAACCATTGATCGATGAACTGAATTTAACAGAAATTTCAGTCTGCTATCCATGTTTCAGCATTGCCATCAGAATAAATATATGCCATCATAGAGGGACTATTACAAATATAAATACAGGATACTTAAACAACCATAAAAAATAAGATGAAGTTAGTTACAGCTGGGCAGATGCAGGGGCTGGATTACTCTGCCATCCACAATTACAAAGTCCCATCACTGGAACTTATGGAAAATGCAGGCTGCCGCACCGTGGATATTATGCTTGACAGATACGGGGATCCGCTGGGCCGTACTGTTGTGATATTTGTCGGACCGGGGAACAATGGCGGAGACGGTCTGGTCATTGCCAGGCTTCTGGCCGCCAGACTGGCCCGTCCGGTAATCTTTCTGCTCGTCCCTTCCCAAAAACTCAAAGGCGACTCCGCCCACAATTACGCTAGACTCAGTGAATTCCCGGTCAGAACAATCGAAGTACATGACGAAACGGATCTGCAGGAAGCAGCCTCCCTGCTTGCTTCAGACTGCTGGGCTGCTGTGGATGCGATTTTCGGGACAGGGCTCACTAGGGAGGTGTCCGGTATATTTGCCGCGGCAATAGAGATTATCAATAAAGCTGCCTGCCCGGTAATCGCAGTTGACATGCCTTCCGGACTTCATTCCGACAACGGAGAACCCCTGGGCACCTCGGTACGCTCCGATATCACCGTCACTTTCGGTCAGGCCAAGATTGGCCAGGTAATCCATCCCGGCCGTGAATACACGGGTTATCTGGAAGTCGTTGATATTGGCATCCCTGAAGAGGTCGTAGAAGAGGCGGACATACGCCTGGAACTGTTGACAAGCAAGGTGGGGAAATGGCTGCCTCCCAGGAAAGCAGCCGCCCATAAAGGCACCTTTGGCCATCTGCTGATCATAGCAGGAGCCCTGGGAAAAACCGGCGCGGCACTCCTGTGCGGTTCAGGCGGATTGAGAGCCGGTACCGGTCTCGTCACCCTTTGTGTACCATACGAAATAAACAGCATCATCGAATCAGGCCTGTGGGAGGCAATGACCGTTCCGTTACAGTCCGCAGCCCGAGGCATCCTTTCCATAGAAGACTACACGGTTATCAAAGATGCCCTGCAGGGCAAACAGGCCCTCGTTGTCGGCCCCGGTATCGGCACTGCTCAGGAAACAGCCGAACTCATAGAGAAACTCTACCATGAGATAGAAATACCGATGCTGATTGATGCCGACGGCCTTAATATACTTGCTGAGAATAAAACGCTTCTCAAGAAGACTCTTGGTGAGCGCATCCTTACACCCCATCCCGGTGAAATGTCCCGTCTCACCGGTTTGAAAACCTCTACAATTCTACAAAACAGATTTGATATAGTCTGTGAATTTGCCACTGAACATAACGTTCATGTTGTTTTAAAAGGTACAGATACACTCGTTTGTGATCCCAAAGGGCATATTGCCGTTAACCCGACAGGTAATGCGGGAATGGCGACCGGCGGGATGGGAGACGTCCTGGCCGGCCTGATCGGCGGTTTTCTGGCCCAGGGCCTTTCTCCCTGGCAGGCCTCCTGTCTGGGGGTATACGCTCATGGTCTTGCCGGAGACCGGTTGGCAGAGGAAACCACCTGCGGTTTTCTGGCCTCAGAACTTGCAGACCAACTTCCCTTTGTTCTGGAGGATTTGAGAATCTGATCCATTAATCTTTTTAAACCGAAGATTACCGTTATTTATAAAAATTGATTACCGGGAGATACAACTCATGCTGACAGCTAAAGATATAATGACCACTGATGTTATCACCGTCCGGATGGATACCACTGTAAAGGACCTGGCTGAAATCCTCTGGAAAAACCGGATAAGCGGCGCTCCGGTTCTTGACGATGAGGGAAAAGTCATCTCCGTGGTCACGGAAAACGATCTCATTGACCAGTCCAAAAAGTTTCATATCCCGACAATGATCAGCCTGATCGATTCAGTCATTTTTCTGGAAAGCTCCCAAAAAACCGAAGAGGAAATCAAGAAAATGGCCGGCAACACGGTCAGGGACATCTGCGCCAAAAAACTGGTGTCGGTTTCCGAGGACACGGGAATGGACGAAATAGCCACCATCATGGCGGAAAAAAAGGTTCACACCCTGCCCGTTATCCGGGAGGACAGACTCATCGGCGTTATAGGGAAAACAGATATAATCAGGACTATGGCTACCAAGTAGGCCGGGAAAGAACATAATCCTGGGACAAATGATACCCACCTGAACCCCAATTTAGAATGTCCAGTGGATATGTTAATCATTATCTACAATAATTTTATTCAGCTGCTATTCAAATTACTCAAAACAGCTTCATCTGTTTTGCGCCTGACTTTTTCTTCCTGGGCTTGTCAGGTTTTACATGCTCATACAGGGATTCTGGTATTTCATTAACAAAACGAGATACCGGTCTGCTCTGATAGTTTCCGAAAACAGGCCTGGTGACCGATGAGGTTAATATCAGTGAATCCTGGGCCCTGGTCATCCCGACATAGAAAAGACGCCGTTCCTCCTGTATCGAATTTGTGACAGTAATGAGATCTTCATCATTATTTTTGTCATCATACAGTTGACAGGGAAATATCCCCTCCTCCATTCCGGTTATGAACACCACAGGAAATTCCAGGCCTTTTGCCCCATGCAGGGTCATTAATGCTACTGCTTCAGCCTTATCATCATAGACGGTTGCCGTTTCGTTTTTGTATAGATAATCTGCAAAACCGGGCAGGTCCGAGCCAAAGGATCCGGCAAGATCAAGAAAACGGACGGCATCTTCGTTCTTTTGGTTAATCCCCAGATAATCCATGCTCTCCTTAATCA
>JAFDCR010000321.1 GCA_019312685.1 Deltaproteobacteria bacterium
ACCCCGCTTTCATATTTCAGTTTACTGTAAACGCTTTCACCGCTTATCAGGGCGATTATTTCCTTGAAACCTCCTATGCCGATGGTGCTGCTGCTCATTACCTCCACCTTCCAACCCAGGTTGTCGGCAAAACGGCTGTACATTTTAAACAGGTCGCCGACAAACAAAGCTGCCTCATCGCCGCCTGTCCCTGCTCTTATTTCAAGAAAAATATTTTTTTCATCATTCGGGTCTTTTGGAAGCAGTAAGAGTTTTATCTCGTTTTCAAGCCTGCTCGATCTTTCCTGCAGTTCATCAATATCATTCTTCACGAGTTCCAATAACTCGGGATCGTCTTCCTCCTGGAGCATTTTATTATTCTCCAGCAACTCTTCATTGACTTTATAATATGCACTGCAGAGGGAAGTCAGTTTGGTAACCTGCGCATGTTCCTGGGCCACTTTCTTATATTCCCTCTGATTTGCGATCAGAGCGGCATCCGAAAGCTTTTCCTCAAGATTTACAAGTTTTTTCTCTAATTCATCCAGTTTCGGAAACATCGTGTTGTTTTCAGTTAATTTTTCCTTGGTCCCGAAAATAATTTCAGGAACAGCAAACGAAAACAGGGGACACTCCGGTACCGGAGTGTCCCCTGTTGCATTACAGTAAAAAAAGTTAAGCCGAGGTTGAATTCTTTTTCAGATGGTCGGCATACTTCTTCATAAACTTCTCAACCCGGCCGGCAGAGTCAACCAGCTTCTGCTTGCCCGTAAAAAAAGGATGACAGGCGGAGCATATCTCAACCTTCATTTCAGAGTTTACCGATCCGAGTTCAACTTCATTGCCGCACGCACACTGTGCTGTAATCTTGTGATACTCGGGGTGGATATCTTTTTTCATTACCTTTCCTCCAGAAAATATCTATCAAACATCTCACCGCAGTTTAACCTGGCGGTTCATTTTTTTATTATCTGCAAAACGCTGCACTGTTTATGATCTCATCCGGAACAATAATCTGAACGCAAAGATGGGAACAGTGGATTATATATAAATAATTTAATATTGCAAGCTGTAATAAAAAGAATTTTTAACGGTTAGACTGCTGCAGGATTATGAAATCAACTGTTCATTGATTGAAAGAATTCAGCGTTTGTTTTTGTTACCTTCATTTTATCCAGCAAAAACTCCATGGCATCTCCTGGATTCAAGGAAGAAAGAAGCTTCCGTAAAATCCAGATCCTGTTGAGTTCCTCTTCACCTAACAAAAGATCCTCTTTACGGGTACCGGACCTGTTGATGTCAATCGCCGGGAAAATCCTTCTTTCCGCCATTTTCCGGTCGAGCACAAGTTCCATATTGCCCGTTCCCTTAAACTCCTCAAAAATCACCTCATCCATCCTGCTCCCGGTCTCAACCAGTGCCGTCGCAATAATTGTCAGACTGCCGCCCTCCTCAATATTCCTCGCCGCCCCGAAAAATCTTTTCGGCCTGTGCAGGGCCGTGGCTTCAACCCCGCCCGATAAAATCCGGCCGCTTGCCGGGGTTACCGTATTATAAGCCCGGGCCAGACGGGTTATACTGTCGAGCAGAATCACCACGTCCTTTTTATGCTCCACCAGCCGTTTGGCCTTCTGGATCACCATTTCCGCAACCTGAATGTGTCTCTGTGGCGGTTCGTCAAAAGTTGAGCTTACTACCTCGGCCTTGACATTTCTCAACATATCTGTCACTTCTTCAGGCCGCTCGTCGATCAAGAGAACTATCAGGTTGATTTCCTTATGGTTCTTAACAATGCTGTTGGCTATTTTCTGCAGCAGTACCGTCTTGCCTGTCCTCGGCGGCGCCACGATCAATCCCCTCTGGCCTTTACCGATCGGCGACATGATATTCATTATACGGGTCGAATATTCGTCTTTTTTTGCTTCCAGCTCGATTCTTTCGTTTGGATGCAAAGGTGTCAGGTTTGTAAAGAGGGTTTTATCCTTGGCTTTATCAGGTGCCTCGAAATTAATACTTTTAACCTTCAGTAAAGCAAAATAGCGTTCGCTGTCCTTTGGAGAACGGACATGACCTTCCACCGTATCGCCTGTACGCAAACTCAACCTGCGGATCTGCGAAGGTGAAACATAAATATCATCCGGGCCGGGAAGATAGTTATAGGCCGGAGCCCTTAAAAAACCAAAACCGTCGGGTAGGATTTCAAGCACACCACGCCCGGTTACAGTACCGTTCTTCTCATCTTTTGCCTGATTGGCCTTAGCCTGCAAAATGGCAAAGATCAGCTCCTGCTTACGCATACCGCTGATACCTTCTACATTATATTGACGGGCAAGTTTGGTAAGTTCACTTATTTTCTTTTCTTTCAGTTCTGCTAAATCCATACTTCGATTTCCTTTGATTTTTTCTTCCCGGCAGTCATTTTCGTTGATTGCCTCAACTCGGTTTCAATTAATATTTTAACTTATATGTGACAGGTTTTCTTTTGCGCAAAGTACACCCAGTGCGTTCACTCGGGATTGGATTATTTCAGCAGGTGCTGGAATTACACCTTTTTTCAATAAACTTTTTAAATCGTTGAACAATGCAATAGGTCGATTATGATTTTACCATGAACAAAGTCACAGCTAATTCTGCATAAAACTGGGCAATATATTTTTATTGAAATATCATGTAACAGTTGACAGGTTAAAGATAGGGGTATCTTCAAATATATAATGGAATTTTGATCTCGTTCTCTCTTATTGGGATAACAGCCGGTAAAGGCGGGAAAAATTTTGAGACTTCACGAATATTAATATCATATTTGTCTCATTTTTCACTGTCAAGCTTTTTTTCTGTCCTTCCCTCATTATTTTAACAACTTTTCCAAACTCAGCCTTCCAGCCCTATACCTTCTTATGTTCAAAAAAACCTCTTCATTATATTGTACCACCTGTGCTGAACCAGAATGGGACACCAACCTTTTTTAACCTTGCAGTAATTCCACCAAACGTTCCACCTGGAAAGTTGAATCCATAATCCGACCACTGTTATCAATAACGTGATCGGCTCTCATCGCCTTTTCAGTCAGAGGCCACTGGCTTTGCAGCTCTTTTACGGCTGTATCCCTGTCAAGCCCGTCACGATTCATCAACCGCTTCAAACAAGTTTCATCATCTGCAAATACCACCACTATGGCATCGAAAAGTTCTTCTCACTGAACTTCAAAAAGAAGAGGAACCTCGACCAATACTTTGGAGCCGGGGCCGGCTTTAATAATTTCATTCATCTCTTTCAGTATTTTCCCTTTCACCAAAGGATGAATTATATCGTTAACACTTCTGCGGAACTGTTCATCGGCAAACAATTTGTTGCGCAATTTGGGCCTGTCAATACTCCCGTCCCCTGCCAGAAACTCAGAGCCGAATACCCTGGTAAATGCCAGCCATCCTTCCTTGTCCGGTTCCAACAGTTGACGGCAGATCTCATCCGCGTCGATACGTACACACCCCAGTAAACCGGCAAGCATTTTCGCCACCCTACTCTTCCCTGAGGCAATGCCTCCGGTAAGACCGATCCTGTATATTTTTGAGGCTGCCCTTTTCATTTCCCTGCCTTGCTGGGATTACCCTTCTACTGATCACTGTGTTGCCGTAAATTATCAAGCACTTCCTGTATGTCGGACCAAACCGGAGAAACAAACTCCAAAGGCTCCCCGCTGACCGGGTGCGTGAAAGAGAGGCTGTAGGCATGCAGACACTGCCTCTTTATCCCGATATTCTCTTTGGGTGCACTTTGATGTTTTCCCCCATATAACCTGTCTCCAGCCACAGGGTGCCCTAAAAAAGCCATATGCGCCCTTATCTGATGTGTCCGGCCAGTCTCCGGCCTTACCTCAATATAGGTCATACCATATGGCAGTTCCTCCACAACCGACCAGCACGTAACCGCTTCTCTTCCGCCATGCTTGAGCACGGTCATCTTTTTCCTGTTGCCGGGATGGCGGCCAATGGGCTGGGAAACACAACCCTTCTGAGCCACCTTTCCGCCGATAACTATTGCGTAATAAACTTTTTTCACCAGCCGGGACTTGAAAAGTTCAACCAGACCTTTATGGGATCTGTCACTTTTTGCAATAACCATTACTCCGGATGTATCCTTGTCAAGGCGATGGACAATACCCGGGCGTTCTACCCCGTTAATACCCGACAGTTTCTCACAGTGTGCAAGGATGCCATGGACGAGAGTGCCCTTTTTATGGCCTGCGGCCGGATGAACCACTATCCCAGGGGGTTTGGCAATCACCAACAGATCATCATCCTCATGCAGGATTGAAAAGTCAACAATCTCAGGCCTGATTTCCAGCGGCTCAGGGGGAGGAATAACCACTTTTATGGCATCACCCTTTCTCAACCTGTTAGCAGATTTGCTTTTCCTGCCGTTGACTGAAATAAATTCCGCCTTTATAAGATTACTAATCCGGTTTCTGCTCAAGTCCGGCAGCTTTTCCACAAGAAATTGATCCAGTCTTTGCCCCGTTCTCTCCTTTGGGACCTCAAACTCGAAAAATTCCGTTAACTCTCTATCATGTTCCGACTCGTGACCTGCTGCCATATTTATGAAAAGGATGTTGTTTATCGGAGACCGAACATATTCAATTACAAAAGTTTATTTCTTAATTTCAAGGGATACATGCTGTAAGCATGCAAAAACAAAGAGAAATAAATGCTAAATCCGCTGAATTCTGGAATAAGACCGGGGACTACAGGTAATGCTTAGTTAGGATAAATGTTGAAAAAATTTCTGACAACCCGTTTTAAGCTACGGGTTGTCAGAATAACAAATTGTTTTTTATAAAGTACTGAAGGCAAACTGATCAGCTGTCCGGAAATAATTATTAAGAAAAAATCTGCTCAATCTTTTCTTCCACTTTGCACTCATCAATCTGATTGGCGATTGAGAGTTCCTTGACCAGAAGACCTTTGGCAGTATCCATCATTTTCCTTTCCCCGTAAGAAAGGTCCTTATCCTCCTGGAGCAGGTATAGATCCCGCAAGACTGCGGCTACTTCAAAGACAGAGCCTGTTTTAATTTTTTCCATATACTCACGATAACGTCGATTCCAGGTCTGTGCCCCTATCTCAACATCCTTCTCCTGCAGGATATCAAATACCTCAGATACCTCTTTGGGGGAAATTATACAGCGCAGCCCAACATTCTTACTTGTGGCGGTCGGTATCATGATAACCATATTATTATTCAGAATCTTCATCACATAAAAAGACTGCTCCAATTCGCCAACCTTCCTGTGCTCAATTGACTCGATCACACCTACACCGTGAGCAGGATAAACTGCCATTTGTCCTACATCAAACACATTTCTCTCCTTCATGTTAAATTGCGGTACAATCTAAATATGACCATACAAAAAAATAATATACCAGAAATTCCTGGTATTTTTCATCCCACGACGAATTATGCATTATAACATATTATTAAAAAAACTCAAAGTTTGCTTTTTTACAGTCCTTATCTGCAAAGGTATTGCAGATAAGGACTGTAAAAATAACATGTTATTCTTTCCTGTTCACCATATTCATAGCTGCCGTGATTCCCTTCCGCACAAAATTTTTTATTCCTTCTTCTGCTGCAGCCAGTCTCTGGCCGATCAGCTCCTGCTCATTGGGCTCGAAACTTGACAGAACATATTTCTCGGGGGGGATCGGTAGCAAGGGACGACCGATACCTATTTTAAGACGCGGGAAATTCTTGGAACCGAGATGTTTAATACAG
>JAFDCR010000322.1 GCA_019312685.1 Deltaproteobacteria bacterium
ATGAGAGATTCATAACGGAACTTGCAAAGGCAGAGAAGGTTCCCTTAAAGAGTTTTGAGAAGCATAGATATTTTGAAGGGTGCCTTCCAATTGAAATCATGCTGGAGCGGGGTCCGGATACCCTGCGGTATGGCCCCATGAAACCTGTCGGCCTGACTGATCCCCGCACCGGCCGGCAGCCTTACGCCGTTGTTCAGCTCCGCAAGGAAAACAAAGAGGGCACTTATTATAATATGGTGGGTTTCCAGACCAAACTTACTTACAGGGAACAGAAAAGAGTTTTCAGAATGATTCCCGGGATGGCAAAGGCGGAATTCAGCAGGCTCGGCTCCATTCACAGGAATACATTCGTCTGCGGCCCTGAACTTCTCCTGCCGAGTCTGCAGTTAAAAAATCGGCCCGACCTGCTGCTGGCCGGCCAGATTACAGGGGTCGAGGGCTATGTTGAATCAGCAGCCATAGGGTTGCTGGCCGGCATAAACGGAGCCCTTCTACTGCAGGGGAAAAATCCCCCTGTCCCTCCTCCTGAAACCGCCCTTGGTTCACTGATAACCCATCTGACCGCAACCGAGCCAAAACGTTTTCAGCCTACAAACATCAATTTCGGGCTTTTCCCCGGTTTAGGAAAAAAAATCCCCAAGAAGTTCCGTGGTGAAAAATATGCGGAACGGGCACTTCAGGCCCTGAAAGGTTGGCGATCTGAAATAAACTAACCTGAATAATTATTCCGTTCTCGGCTTCACCACCTTATGACCCAGCAGCTCTTCCAGGACTTCAACCAATGGAAGTCCGACAACATTTGTGTAGGATCCGTTTACCCTTTCAACCAGGAAGGTGCCGATTCCCTGGATACCGTATGCACCGGCCTTGTCAAGCGGCTCTCCTGTAGCCACGTATGCAGCGGCAATATCCCGGGAGAAAGGGGAAAATTTGACCTCTGTGGTCACGACCCGGCTGACTGAAACACTCTTGTTGTAATTCTTCAGGCAGAAACCGGTATGGACCAGATGTTTCCGGCCTGCCAGACTCAGCAGAACCGACAGGGCATCCTCCGCATCTCTTGGCTTTCCCAGTATCCTGTCATCATGCACGACCACTGTATCCGCTCCCAGGACCCAGGCCTGGTTATTTGCCCGGGAAATATCCGAAGCCTTATCACACGCCGCCCGTATGACAAAGTCCCTGGGGGATTCCCCTGGGGCAGGTATCTCCTCGACTCGGGATTCCATTACTTCAAAATCAAGCCCAATATCGTTGAGAAGGGCTTTCCGCCTTGGTGACGCAGAAGCCAATATCAACCGGGAAACCGTTTTAAAGGGAGCTGAACTCATTGTTACGGAAATACTATTTTGAGCGACTGCTTGTCAGCCTTTTTTTCAACCTCCACCCTGACATTAACCTCACCGGAACGCAGCCCCAGGGAGAAATCCATCTCACCCTTGTCTTCCTCGATGTGCAGGATCGTCCGCATGATCTCAAACACCTTGTCCAGGATTGCAGCTGAGGGGGTCGGCAGTTTTTCTTTGGATCCATTATTGATCATGACCTTCAACTCTTCACCCTTTTTCTTAAAGGATAGCTTTTCAGCCTTTTGGGTTATTGCATACATGATTGCCAGGGCAAGATACTTTATTGCATCCTCCGCAAGATCTTCTGAGTCAATTCCTGCCATGGCCTGCATTGCTGGCAGAAAATCTCTTTCCATATAGCAGTCGCACATCTCCTGCAGCTTCAAATGGTAATTCATTGATAATTTTTCCATCCCGACCTCCTGCAATTTTTTCAATTACCTATTTGCCCGTTTTAGTCCAAAAAATATAAAAAAATTCAATCAATCCTTTTGCGGCCATTCCCTGTCCTTCTGCTCTTCAACAAAATAACAGAACCGGATCCATTCGAATTCCCTGAAACTGACCGGGCACCTGAGCTTCACCTTGCGCTCGCTGATCCCGATCACCTCCCAGTCTCCACCCCGCGGTCCGCCGTCAATATGTATCTTCTGTCCTACTTCAAAGGGATAGGGCTTGAAGACTGTCACCCTGTTTTGATCCATTTTATTACTCCATAAACTATCTTTTTTCCTGTTATAGACTCATTATCATTATACCATTATTATAAAATTCTACTGACTTTAAAACAATTGCTTATCCGAATCATGTTTACAAGGTATGAACTTAATAGACAATTAAAGTGTTGCATAAATATAGCTAAATTAATAATTGAAATATTCATTTATAGGCCGACTCTGTTCTCAAACCCGGACGAATAAACTTAAAAGGATGCTTGATGCAGAACCTGAAAATAAATTATCCATCAATCAACAGACTTAAGACAGACCTGCCATTGATCAAAGCTGGTAAAATATTTATTCCAGGGGACAACCCTCTACCCAAGGATACCGAACTTTCAATCCACATAACCCTGCCCGGCATTGAGCATACATTCTGTGTTAAAGGCTTGGTCATAAAGGCATTTGAACAAACATCCGAACCTCAAAAAAGCGCCCAGGGAATGCTTCTCACTCTGACCGAAGGCTTTGAGGATATGTACAAGAAGCTCTTAGTTGAATTCAGTCGAAATGAAGAATATAAGGAGCTCCTTGCAGCCATCACTGAAAAACAGGCTCCCTTGAGCTGGGACTGGATATTGGATGCAATCTCCCAGACTGAATATGAGATGGAAGAAGTAATTGAAGCCGAGATCGACCCGCCGCCTCCATCCAAAAAAAAAGAATTAACCCCTCAGGAACGTGAACGCGCCCAGTCTGTAGCGGATTTTATCCTTAACATGATCAAGGCAATGCTGCGAAGCGGCTACTACGACCCTGAACATCCTGCCAGCAAAGAAGCGAAAAAAGGACTTTTCCACGAATTCCAGGCATGTATCGGGTCTGCCCCGGAAATAATGATCGGCAAGGAACAAATTCACGATGAAGTTGACATAATAATTACCGGAATCCTTAATGAACCGGTCAGTGTTCAGAATATTGTCGGAGTAGGCCGCGCTGAACTATTTGTGCCAAAACTCAATGAGTATTTTAACCGTAAAAGCCTGGTGACTCTGGCAATCAAGAACAAAATACCACAGGCACAATTTGAAAGTTTCATCGATATCATGTGCGATCCTCGGGCCGATCAGGCCCAGGATGCCAAAGTTGGCGAAACGCTTACCAAGGCTCTGGTCGGGATGGACGTCACCGATATTTCAACAGTCTTCATGGACGATATGATCGCCATTGAGAGTAAGCTTCCGTGGCGGGTGGAAATGGCCATACAACGTCTCGCCAAGGATCTCAAGGTGATTCCCCTCTTTGAAGGAAAAACCGAAGCTGAAATAAAATCCATGAAAAAACAGATAGTTGAGGATATTCTGCGGCCTTTACGACATCCTCATCTCCTTGCCGATATAGTTATAAACTGTTATTTGATAGCCTTGCATATTGAGGACCTGGACGCACAGGATCTTGAAAAAACCATAATTGATGCCTTTCCTTTCACAATTCTGCTTCCTACTTCCCGTTACATTTTCAATGAAATGAATAAACTTCTGGAGGATTTAAAAACTTATCCGGATAACAAGATCCTGAATCGCCGTCTGTCTGCGGTAAAAAGAATCCTGAAATTGACTGCGAAAAGGGTGATTAAGGAAAACGCTCCCGGAGCACAAAAGTTTCTGGAACGGCTTTATTTCAACGACTTACTCTCCTATGATGAACTGCCGCCCAATGTAAGGTACAGGATAAACACTATAAAATTAGCCAGGGATATAAGAGACAATACCTCAAATTATATAAACTGGCTTCATGAAGTTAATACATCCGACGACGCATTTGTATTGCTCAAATGTTTCAAAAGGGCAATTCCGGTATTAATTGATCATGAGACATGGCCCACCCTGATCAAAATCACCCGGGAACTACGGAACATTCCTGCAGAAAATGAATATTTCAGATTACCCGATTTAAAGTCTTCCCTCCTTGAATATATATTCCAGGGGTGTTCTAAGGAACTTACAGAAGCTTTTATCGGAGTTGACCTTGGTCAACAAGAGGATATTTACGATTTATTCATCGCACTGGGTAAATTCGGTACAGGACTGCTCTGCCGGATCTTGGAAGAAACCGACAATAATAATGTCCGTGAAGCGGCTGTTAAAATTCTTAAAAAACAAGGGGACAATGTTAAACCTTGGCTTTATGGAGTTTTAGACGATCATCAGAAATCACCTGAGCTTCATATCAACGGACTCATTATTCTAAGTGAAGTCGGTGATGGGGATG
>JAFDCR010000323.1 GCA_019312685.1 Deltaproteobacteria bacterium
CTGTAGTCGTTACTGCGATGCTGGCCACCACTTTCCTCGAACGCCAACCGAGACTCCCTGAAATATATACGGTAAACCTGTTCACTGCTGCTGAAGTGCCCGAAGCACAGCCTCCTGCAAAACCCCCTGCTGCGAAACAGCCTGAAAGACAAGAAGTCAGACAGATAGAGCCTGAAGTAAAGAAACCGGTGATAAGCATTCAGCCGGCAAAACCGGAAGTTTCCCCTGCCGCCCCTAAAATTACCAAACCCATTTCCCTGAAACCGGTAAAGATGAAACTGAAACTCGGTAAAACAATAGAGGAGGAGGCTCTTGAAAAGGCAAATCTTACCAGGGTCATGAATAGCCTCAAAGCAAAAGCTGCTGAAAGAGAAGCAAAAGAAAGAGCCGAGAAGGCAGCAAAAGATGCTGTCAGCAAACTGGCCGATTCCTTGAAGGCAACCGCCCAACCTGTCCCAGACCCCACCTCTGCAAAAGCAACAACAGAGCAAGCTTCTTCCAGTACAAAAGAAGCTGTTGTCTCAGGCCCCAGGGGAACCGGGATAGAACCGGAATTTTATATGAAGCAGTACCTTGCAACAATCAACGGTATTATTAATGACCATTATAAATTATCTAAACACTTAGAAATCCAAAACCTGGCCAAAGAGTTGAAAGTAATTATCTGGGCTACAATTCATAGAGATGGCTCATTGACAAATATAGAGTTAATTGAAAGATCAAATAATATGTCATTTAATAAATCAACGCTTAAAGCGGTTGAAGCGGCAAATCCATTACCACCACTTCCAAGTCAACTCAAAGAAGAAACTTTAGAAGTTGGATTTAGATTTAGACCTGAAGGGTTATATTAATAGAAACTATTAATTAAGTTATTGTATGGGCTTTAAATTACTTAGTTTTATATTTACATTTATAATAACAGGTTGCCTCTCTTTGACATCCATTGCAGAGGCTAGAGTATATCTGGATATCACAACACCAGAGTTCCGTAAAATCCCGGTTGCTGTCCCCTATTTTGTCAACCAGAACAGGCCTGATAAAATATATAAAACAGACAAGGACCTGGCAGCCCTGCTGACTGAGGCACTTGAATTTCACGGTTTTATAAATGTTGTGGGCCCGGAAAAGTATGATGGTTCTAAAAATACCGACTGGCTGAACCTGGGGGTGGACTTCGCCATTATCAGCGAGTACAGGACCACAAAAGACGACGTAACTTTTGAATTCAGACTTATTGATATAGCCGAAGGCAGAATGCTCATGGGAAAACGCTATAAAGGTTCTTGGTCCGTACGTGATAAAATGGTGCTGAGGTTCTGTGATGAGGTTATTTACCAGCTTACAGGTGAACGCGGGATTAGCATGAGCAATATAGCCTTTGTTTCAGATGTATCAGGACATAAGGAGATTTTCGTGGCAGACGCACTTGGGAGGAATATCAAACAGTTAACCAAACATAAGAATCTTGCCGTCTCCCCCAAGTTCTCACCCGACGGGAAACTGATCGCTTATACCTCATATCACCCGGGCAATCCGAATCTATATGTTACGAACTGGCAGGAAGCAAGATATACCACTGCCATTTCAAGGCGATCCGGCCTCAACCTTGCTCCTGCCTGGTCTCCTGATGGGAAAACCTTGGTGATCACCCTAAGCAAGGATAACAACCCTGATCTTTACCAGATCAATCGTGAGGGAAAAATTCTTTCCAGACTTACCAAAAATACCGGAATAAACGTTTCACCCACATGGTCGCCGGACGGCAGAAATATTGCCTTTGTATCCGACCGTAGCGGTACACCGCAAATCTATGTTATGAATTTAAAGACAAAAGGTGTCAGACGTATTACTTTTCAGGGCAACGATAATACTGAGCCGAGCTGGTCACCTGACGGTGAGTGGATTGCATATTCCGGTCTGTATGAAGGTTATTACCAGATATTCATCATAAAGCCTGAAGGAGGAAAACCGCTTCAGTTGACATGGTACCGTGATGACCATGAGTCCCCATCCTGGTCACCGGACGGCAGGCAGATAGTATTCAGCCGTAATCATAATAATGACAAGGATATCTGTACGGTCTTCAAAAACGGAACCGGTTTCCGCACCCTGTTCAGACTTCAGGGGCACCAGTCATCACCTGAATGGTCGGCAAGAATGCAATAAATAATTACTTATGAGGAGATCCATGAAACATACTTTTCTATATTCCCTGATACTCCTGAGTCTTTCAATTATGCTGGTTCAATGCGTCGCCACCCAGAAAGACATGGAATACACCAATGTCCAGGTCCGCAAAGTCGACTCAAAGGTTGAAGATATTGACAAGGAAATCGCCGAGTTGAAAAAACAGACTGTAAAGGATGTACAGGAGCGTCAGGCGGAGACCGGCGATCGCCTCGATTTACACCAGTCTGAAATCCTGAGACTGCAGAGTGAAATAGAAGAAAACAATTATTTCATCAGACAGGTAGAGGAAGAAAACAAGGAGCTGAAAAAATTTCTGATACGATTGGAAAAATCCGAAAAAGACAGTTCGGAGGAGATCAGAAAGCTTAAGGACCGACTCAGCATTACCGAAGAGCAGTTACTCAAGGCCAACAGCAGGCTTACCTTGGCCGAAAACGAGATGCAGGCCATAAAGGATGCCAGAAGCCGGGAAGCGGCCCAACGGGCTCTGGAGGAAGCGCAAAGGGCTAGGGAGGCGGAGAGAAAAGCCAGGCTGGCAGCTGAACGTGAGGCAGCTGAAAGAAAAGCTGCGAGGGAAAGGGAAAGAAAAGCGGCAGGCCCCAGGGAAATCCAGCCTGAACCGTATAAGATAAAGGTCTCTGAAGAGGAATTAGCTGAAGAAGCTCCTGAGGTCATTGAAGAAGCAGAGGGTAAAATAGTTGAAGAGACTGTTTCGGAGCCGGCTCCTGTTGAGGAACCCGTTGTTTCCCAACCAGAGCCTGAACCTGCACCAAAACCTGAACCGGCTCCTCCGGTAAAACCGACTGTGGAAACCCTATTCGACCGGGGCATGGCCCTTTTCAACCAGAAGAAATACCGGAATGCCTATAATTCCTTTGCCGAATATCTCGACAAGACCCCGTCCGGACCGCAGACCGTCAATGCACGATACCATGCAGCCCTGAGCCTGTACGAAGATAAGGATCATGAATTGGCCATTTTGGAATTCCAGAAAGTGATAGTTGAGCACCCGCAGCACGAACTGGCCCCCAAGGCATTATACAGACAGGGACTTTCTTTTGAGAAAATCGGCGATCCGGAAACAGCCAGAATTGTGTACAATAAGCTTATTGACTCCTATCCAGACAGCGCTGAAGCAGGTTCTGCAAAAACCCGTTTGGAAGAATTGCTGCGGTAGCCATAACAACAATTAAATTCCATCTATTTCTTATAACGATGAGGATTCGAGGCAAAAAAGTTAATCAGGCTTCCGAAGTAGTGGTATCCGCATCAATCTCTTCATTGCTGCTGCCCCACGGAGCTATCCGGACAAGAATAAGCAAACCGGGTATTGCCACCAGGGCACAGATAGTATAGAAGCCTATCCAGCCGCAATACTCTGCCATATAACCGGTAATTGCTGCTGCTGCCGTGCCGGGTATTGCCATAAGGCTTGTCATCATGGCATACTGGGTTGCGGTAAAACGTTTATTGGTCTGTACTGCCATATAACTGGCATAGGCTGCCTGACCAAGGCCTGTTGCCAGAAATTCAAATGCTACTATTCCTGTTAGAAGAACATGATTTTTACCGACAATCATCAGGAGCGCGAAGCAGGCGGTTGAAACAGCCTGGAGGACACCAAAGACCCAGAGGGAATTCGCAATTCCCAGCCGGATCATGATAATACCTCCCAGAAAGGCTCCACCGAACAGGGCCAGCATTCCTATTCCTTTGACAATAACGAAATATTCCTGCTTGGTGAATCCCATTTTGAGGATATAGGGGATGTTCATGGCACCGGCCATGTTGTCCCCTATTTTGTATAACAGGATAAAGGCAAGGACCCACAACGCTCCACCGCGGCTGAAAAATTCCCGAAACGGTTCAATTACCGCATCACTAATTGTTTGCGGTGCTGAGACACCCGTATCCGGTTCAGGCACCAGCAGGGTTGTTATGATGCCCACACCCATCATGAGACTCAATATAATATGCACAGCTGGGTAGCCTATATCCTCGGACAGGAGAAAGGCCGTACCTGTAGAGGCGAACATGCCAAAGCGCCAGGAATTCATCCAGATGCCGGTCCCAAGGCCCAGTTCTTCATCAGTTAAATATTCGCGCCGGAAGGCATCCAGGGCAATATCCTGGGAAGCACTGAAAAGGGCTATACAGAAGGCAACCACTGCCATCATTTTTAATGAACTGGCCGGGTCAAGCTGCCCTATTCCCGCTATCAGGACAAGAAGTCCGATCTGGGTAACAAGCATCCATCCCCTTCTCCTCCCTAAAAATGGCGGGGTGTAGCCGTCCATGGCAGGCGACCAGATAAATTTCCAAGTGTACGGCAACGCAACTGCTGAAAAAAGACCTATGGTTCGAAGATCAATATTGGCATCCGTGAGCCACAATTTGAGCACATCACGCACTACATAAAACGGAAAACCCGAAGCAAAGCCGAGGGTGAACATGGCGAGCATTTTCCAGGAAAGTATTGTTTTTATTGTGCTCCGGGACATGGTAAGAATATATTATTGAAAATTGAAGATTGAAGATTAATGGCTGCCTGAAAAGCCATAGCAGGTTTACCCAAAAAACGAAAGAGAAGAATTATAACCCGGCCGGCAGAGTACACTTTTCCATGAAAACCCGTCTTGACAAACTCCTGCTTGAGAAAAAACTGGCCCCGACCAGACAGAAAGCGCAGGCCCTTATCGGTGCAGGCCAGGTGCTGGTAAACAACAAGCTTGCAGATAAAGCCGGTGCTTTGGTAGAGGACTCAGCGAGGATTGAAATCAAGGAATCATGCCCCTTTGTCAGCCGTGGCGGCTATAAACTGGAAGCCGGACTGCAATATTTTGCTATCGACCCGTCAGGATCTGTCTGTATGGATATAGGTGCGTCAACCGGAGGCTTTACCGACTGCCTCCTCCAGCACGATGCCCGGAAGGTTTACAGTGTTGATGTCGGTTATGGTCAGTTGGCCTGGAAACTGCGTCAGGATCCCCGTATAGTAATAATGGAGCGCACAAATGCCCGCTATCTCACCAAAGACGATATTGGTGAACCGATAGATTTGGCAGTAATAGATGCATCTTTCATTTCACTCAAACTGCTCATTCCGCCCTTGTTGCCGCTTTTCAGAAATAAAATCTCTATTCTTGCCCTGATAAAACCCCAGTTCGAAGTCGGTCGCGGCAGAGTCGGTAAAGGAGGAGTAGTCCGAGACCCAGAACTGCACCAGGAGGTAATAGACGCTATTATTGATTTCTGTTCTAATCTGGGATTAAAAAATTATGGGGTAACGCCCTCTCCTATTCTGGGACCAAAGGGCAACAAGGAGTTTCTCATCTATCTTGTTTCAAATTCCGATTCCCAATAAAACCAGATAATAAAAAAACAACGATGAAGAAAATATTATTGACGATTATCCTGTTTTTTTTATTTCCACACCTGTCTCATGCAGATGGTTTCAGGATACCACCGGAGTGTGAAATAATCATTGATGATTTCAAAAATGGCATCAAGCCCGGATGGAAACCTAAATCATTCAAAGCAATAACGGAGTACACCTGGGTAAAAGATAACAGCAGGTCATATATCAGGGCGACCAGCAGCAATGCAGCATCAGGGCTTATCTATGAAATAGAATATGATCCGGAGATGTATCCTTATATCATCTGGAACTGGAAGGTTGATAATACCCTTGCCAACGGTGATGCGAGAAAAAAATCAGGAGATGATTACGGCGCTAGAATTTATGTTATCTTTCCATCGTATTTATTCTGGAATACCAAGGCAATAAACTATATCTGGGCCAACAAACTACCCCGGAACTCGGCTGTACCCAATCCATATACCTCGAACGATATTATGGTAAGCGTTCAAAGCGGACCGCTTAATACCGACAAATGGTTGAGTGAAACAAGAAATGTTTATGAGGATTACATCCGTTTCTTCAACAAGAAGCCTTCCAAGGTAGGTGCCATTGCCATCATGACAGATACGGATAATACCGGAGAGAGCACATCCGCAGGCTACGGTCCGATAGCAGTCTGCAGCAAGGACCCGGGAAAATGAAACCAACACCCTCATTTTAACTGAAGAACTGATTTGACTTGATGCCATGATGATGCTATAAATTTGTGCAACTCTATCTTCGTCGGGAATTTCTAATCATCTATACTTTAAATCTTAAATATCCGTAACGAGTTGATTATGAAAATAAAATTTCACCAGAGTTTTTTTCTTGCCGGCATTACGGCTCTTTTGCTCCTTTCAGTAACAGTTGCCGCTCAGGCAGCAGAGTATGTAAGCGTCAAGAAGGATGCGGTAAACATACGTTCAGGCCCCAGCACCAAGAGCAGGGTGATCTGGCAGGTATTTGAAGGCTTC
>JAFDCR010000324.1 GCA_019312685.1 Deltaproteobacteria bacterium
GAATAGCCCGCAACATAGAGATGGCTGCCGGCATGGCAGTGGGTAAAATAGAAATAACAGAGCGGAATGAAGGTCGCCAGGGCAACCAGGGAATAGATACATTTAAATCCCAGGGTCCCGATGCGTCTTATGCAAAAGGTACGTACCGGGATTGTAGAGCCGATAATATGCGACCCGCCGAACATGAGCCACCAGAAAATGATTAAACCCTCAGTTTGCATAAGGCCCCCATAAAGCCTGACAGTAACAATGAAAGTATTCTATAATATTAAGACGTCTTTCCATATTTTTCAAAGGCCAGATTTCTCATTTCCTCATGGGGCTGTCCGGATTAAAATGCAGCAGGGACAGTTTTCCGCCACTGGTAGACAGCAGTGAGTCGGCGACCTTTCCCTGTTCTTTATTTAATCACCCAAGGGCGGTACGATCCACAGAAACACCCTGAATATCTTTGTCAGAATTTTCTTGCGCCATTCCCAGGGAGGAATTTGATTCCCCTCCTGCCATATACCCAATTTCTTATTTCTTGCCTGTTTCTCAATATTTAACCACTCCCGACAGAAATCCTGCCCACAGTATTTTTCATATACCCAGGCATAACCGGCCTGCAGGACCTGTTCGTTTATGTTTTCCCCATCAAGAAACACCTGCGCAGCGATAATCTTCTGCCCGGTGGAAAACTCCTGAACATTTACATCCCTCCCTTCTACCTTGCCTACAAGAAACTTTTTCGCCTGTTTGAAATGAGCCTGTCCTTTGTCCGGGGCATCGATACCATAAAGAATAATCGGTATACCCCCCTTATCCGGATGGGAAATCTTCAGGACATCACCGGCTCTGACATCAATCACCTTTCCAGTCCACCCATGAGCAGAAGCGGATGAAAACCAGAATAATACAATAAAGCAAATTAGCGGAGCTTTCTTTTTCATAACAGCCAGATATCAATATTGGCTATGTCTTAAACAGATCATTTACCTGCACAGTGATTTTCATCAACAATTTCCTCTCCATTATAATCGGCCTCAGGTCCCAGCGGTTTAAGGGTGACAAGAAGATGCGGCAGCAGGGTCAGGGCTGCCAGCAGAGCTACCAGCATCGCCAGCCCGGTGGATAGACCGAAATAGATAGTCGGGACAAAGTTGGAAACAATCAAAATGGAAAACCCGATCATGATGGTAATCGAAGTATAGTACATGGCCCGGCCGATGCTGCAGTGACAGCGGTAGAGGGTGGCCATGTAATTCCGGTCCTTGGGGAATTCCTTCCTGAAGCGATGGATATAATGGATCGTATCATCCACCGCTATACCAATGGTGATTGAGGCAATGGTTATGGTCATCATATTCAGAGGAATACCGAACCATCCCATTGTACCGAGCACCATTGCCGCAGGCAGGAGATTTGGAATAATGGCTATGACCGCCAGTCTAAGCGAACGGAAGAGGATCAGGAACATGAGCATGATTGCCAGGAAAACTATACCGATGGTAAGGATCTGGGACTGAAAGAGGCTCTGCAACATATTGTTATACAATACGAACATGTTGGAAAGGCGTACCTGGCTGTCCGGGTACCCCAGTTTATTTACCAGATGTCGACGCAACCTTTGAAGCAGGGCCTTCCTTTCAAGTTTTTTGTCGGATTCAATTATACGCATGGAGAACCGGGCCTGGGGTGTTGCGCGGGATACATATGGATTTATCAGTGTCTCCTGCAAATCCGACTCCATTTTTTGCAGTAATATGGAAAAGTCAAAACCGTCAAGAGCCAGATTATCATTAAGACGGGTCGTGAGTTTTTCAAATGATGCCAGAGAAAGGATTTCCCCGGTTTCCGGTTGGCTTTCAAGATAATTGTGGATATCTTCGATCTCCTCTCTGATTATTACATCTGCAAACCAATAATTTTCTTCCTGTTCCTTTTCCTCATCTCCGCTGAAAAAATCTTCGTCACTTTGGAATGAATTTGGGGCAAGCGGCTCGATATCAAAATCTACAATGAGGTCCAGGGGGGTAGTCCCGCCTAGCTTACGGTCAATCAGGCTCATTCCCTGATAAATTTCAGTCTTTTCCCGGAAATAATCGATGAACCTGTTTTCAACTTTAAGCCGTGAAATGCCCATACCGCTCAGCACAGCAAGAATAATGCTCAGAGCCAGTATCGTTTTGCCATGCCTTCTTGTTATGCGGGCAAAAAAAACAGTGAAGGGGGGCCTTAAGTCTCTTTCATCATTGGAAGCGTCTTTTTTCAGAAGTACAACCGTGGCAGGGAACATGATAAAGGCGAGTCCAAAAGAGATCATAAGCCCCAGGGTCATCATCATGCCGAAATCAATGACCGGTCTTATACCGCTTACCAGAAGAGAGGCAAAGGCGACCATGGTAGTAAGCATGGTATAGAAACAGGGAAGTGCTATGGTTTTTACGGTTTCCAGAACTAGGAATCGCTGGTCAACATCAGGGAATTGGGCCTGGACTTCAAGATAGCGCTGTATGAGGTGAATGGTAAGCGACATGGTCAGGATCAGCATCAGGGAAATAAAATTGGACGAGATGACAGTGATTCGCCAATCTACCATTCCGAGAGTGCCCACCATCACAAGGACGGCTGAAAGGCAGCAGAGCATGGAAAGTATAACCCAGCGGGCCCTGCGAAATATAACTGAAAGAGTTAATATCAGGAAGAACATGACACCTATGCCGAAGACGACAAGATCGTTTTTTATAAAGGCGATCATATCCGAGACGATCATGGGAACGCCGCCGAGATAGAGGTCTGCATGGTCACGGTGCCGGTCCATGACAGACCGTACATCTTCGACAAGTTGCTTGTCCCTCTGCATGAGCCTTGTCAGTTCCTCCCGGATAGCAAGGGAAACATCTTCCAGTTCCTGCATCTCACCGGCGGAGATGGTGTTATTGTATTCCTTTTCCCTAAGTTCGTAACGGCGTTTCAAAAGAGTCCGGTAAGTTTCATCATACGGCAGTGAAACAAGGAGGGCGGTGGACCTACCGTCTGGGCTCAACAATCTGTCTTTGTAGAGCGGGTTTTCATAAAATTCCTTTCTGGCTGTTATCGGATCGACAGAAGAGTTTTCCAGGGTTATGAAATTTTCTTCATCTGCCAACTCTTCCAAAGTGAGATCGGCAGTAAGAAGCAGGGGGACTTCAAGAATGGTTGTCACTGCAGTTACACTTTCCAGCAGACTCAGTTCATCACGCAGTGTTGCCAGGTCCTTCAGGGTGGAGGCTGAAAAAAGATCTTTCTTTGCAGTATAGGTTAAAACCAGAATGTCCCTTGTCCGGTAGTGTTCGGCCATCTGCCGGAAATAATAGAGATCGGCATCATTCTCCAATAGCAGGGAATCACCCGAAGCATCAAGTTTGAACTTAGGCGCCTGCAGGCCAAAAAAAGCCAGTATTCCGAAGGTAATGACCAGGATCAGGATCGGGTGTTCCAGAATATACTCATCATATATTCGCAGCAGGGAAGATTTCATATCAGCAGCTATGTTTTCAAGTCATTCTGGCTGTTTATTTTTGAATTATTACTTAATCTTACAACAGCGTCACATGAAATGGAAAGGGAAAAAGTTCTATAAAATAGGGAAGACCGCATTAGAAACGGTAAGGTTTTGGCAGCATGCAGGCTAGTTTAGAAATATTTCCGTATGGCTAGAAGTGAATAAAAAGGTAAAGCCAGTTAAGTCTGCAGTAAGAAGAATTTTGGAGTTCATTGAGATAAAATCACGGTTTGGGGAATCCCGTCTCAATTTGTTTTGATATGGATAGAAAAAAAGTCGTCCATTTACCCATATTGCTTTCAAGCCAGGCTTTGCCACCATGTTGGGCTGCAACCTCCTGCACTATTGCCAGGCCCAAACCGCTGCCCTGAATCCCAACAGCTGAAGATGCCCTTTTAAACTCGGTAAATATTTCCGCGTTTTTGTCTGGGGCGATACCAATGCCTGCACCATCATCACTTACGTTTATCAGATGATGACTCTCTGTACTTCTGTAGCCGATTTTTATTTCCGTCAGTTTGTCTCCCCCATATTTTATGGCATTCTCAACCAGATTTCGTAATGCTCTCATTAAAGCCAGCTTGTCGGCTACAATTTCATCAGTACCCTGATAAGCCGATAACTGTATATTTTTTCCCGAAAGCTGCGGGGCAAATTCATCCTTTAGCGATGACATTATTTCAAAGATTCTGAATTTTTCCGGGCGGAGTAGATTCTCACCGGTGGCTATGTAGCTGTTAATTTTTTCAACCATGAATACAAGCTCTTTTGCTGAACTCAATATTATCTCGCAAAATTCCTTTCCCTTTTCATCCAACAGGTGCCTGTATTTTTTGTTTAAGGACTCGGCAAGCCATCTGATTACGTTTGCCGGATTTTTAAGGTCATGGGTCATTGAGTAAGAAAACTTTTTTATCTTCTCAGAAAGGGCCTTCAACTTTTCTTCGGCTTTCTTTCTGTCAGTTATATCCGTATCAGTTCTTAAATAACCGAGGACATTTCCACCCTCATCTTTCATTGCAGCCATAAAGCCATAAACCCAGGTAATTTTGCCATTCCGCGCCTGGATTCTATACTCAACACCCTCCGCAGGCAGATTGGAATCTAAGGCAAGCAGGTGCTCCCGGTCCTCTGGATGCACACCCAGGTCACAGGGTTGCCCAATGGCATCCCTATTCTTAATACCCGTCATTTCAGTCCATTTATTGTTCACATACTGGCACTGTTTTTTCTCATCTGAGAGGCAAATGCCGATCGGAGAGGTTTCTGCAAGCAGGCGAAAGCGCTCTTCAGAGTGTTTGAGGTTTCTATAAAGCAGGTTGTACGGCTCTTTTAGCCCTGTTCTAATAAGAGCCAGATAGATACAATAAAATGAAAAAAGTTTGAACAGGTGACCAACAAGATTCGAGAATCCATAAACACTGACATAAAAGGTAAAGGCAAATTCCGAAACAATCGTAAAAAGCAGCGAAAGAACCATTAATTTTATCACATAGGGCTCAAACGAATCTTTTTTCTTCAGCAGAAAAATGATAGCTGCAATGACAAACAGAGAGATGAGATATTCACTGATTTTTTTAAAAGAGGTCAGGCCAACACCTTCTATATAACAGGCAGGAAAAATATCCCAGATGAAAATTGCCCCAATTGTCAGGAAAGTGACAGAGCCATAAATACAATAAACCAAGGGAATCCTAATGGGTCTTTTAACCAGAAAAGGCGCAATCATAAGTGTAATGCTTTCAGTGTAACGTGATGCAATCCAAAGCTGAGTAGGCAGATTGGCATCATAGGCAGGGAAAATTCCCAGTCCCTTATAGGAAAATGTATGCAGGAGATCCAGGAATCCAATAAACAGGTATGCTATACCAAGAATCAGAAGGTAATTGTTATCAATTTGTTCCTGAGAATTCCAGGCAATAACAAAAATCCCAAATGCTACAAAAATACTGAAAAGCTCTACACTGCTGTGAAAGAGAAGATAATTATGCTGTGCCGTCTCAATAAAGAACCAGCAAAGGAGACTTAGTAAAAGGGCTTTGAACAGTTTTTTGCTATGGATTGTTGAAGAGTTGAGCATAAAACACTCAAATTACCGAAAAAACATATATAAAAAATCATACCTAAATATCTATAAAAGCATAATTAATTGGGGTGCGTGAAATGTCAATCAAAAACTGCCAATTAACACCAAGTACTTATACAGGAATTAAAATCAGATATTTGGTGGGATCTGACACTTATGAGTTAATCTATTATCAGAATAAGGAGGAAGCCAAAACAAATTGACAAATATATAAATCTTTTATGCCTTATATATTGGGGTTTCATAAAATGTTGTCAAAATACTCATTTATTTCTTTTTCGATCATTTCCTCGATCGCATCCCCCAAAACATGGACTGCCACCACGTCCTTAAGAAAACATGTTCCGATACTGCATTCCAGGCAACCGATCTCGTACTTGTTCAATATCTCGCCGATCCTTGGATGTTCTTCAATAACTTCCTTTATGCCTCTGTCCCCAATATCATTGCGAAGTTCCATAGCGCCTGCTCCTCCGGTAATTTTAAAACCAATTATATGAAAAAGCTGCTGGCGGGGAAATGACTTAGGTCAAGAAGATATGGAAGGGTTCAAGGAGTCAAGGGTTCGAGGGACAAAAGGTAAAAGGCAAAAGGCTGGACGCCATTTCGACTTTCCCTCACCCCTGTCATTTCGACCGCAGGGAGAAATCTTACAAGTTACCGGAGTATGTTACGCTTGAAGCTCTCTCCGGCCTGAGGGCCGTTCGAGATGACAAATTAAATTTTTTCATTTTCAATAAGTTCTGCCAATTTATTTAACCGGCCTGACATTGCTTACAACCCGAAGCCTTGTCACGTTTTTTTTCTGGACATTTTTTGTTTTTCCCTTGCAGACACGGCAGCGTTCATTGGAACACCATTGGCATGAAAAGCAGTCACGGCAGGAATTTTTCTTCCCAATGCAAGAGCATTCCGGTACATAGATCATCCCCAGGTTGTCTGGAAGTTTCTTAAATCCCATATCGTCACCATAGAAAAAAGCAAGACCCGGCTAATTGCCGCAGATCCTAAAATTAAAATATAATGCATAATTTGTTGAAATAAAGCTGTTGCAGACCAGAGGGGAATTGGTGAGATTGCCGACATTTGCCAGAGAGTTGACAATGCTGACTTTTTTTATTTATCCAACTCTCGCAGCAACTCCAAAACAGCCAACTCCTTAGCCTTGGCCTCGACATCTACAGTTATTTCAAGGCATTTCCAGCACTCCGGGAAATCATCAGGATCAATGAAATCCGCATGCGGTTTGGGATCACTGCCATGCCAGCCTCGCAGTGGTGATGATATATGAAAGTATGGTTCACGGCCTGCCACAGTCCACGTGCTCAAAGATAATTCCGTTGCCTCTTCCACCGTCAGTTTGCCGGGGTTACAGCGGTGATGATGGACGTCATACACGAGGGGGAGGTTAAGATCCCGACAAACCGGTATCAGATCGCCAACCGTATAGGACCGGTCATCATTCTCCAGAGTCAATCTTTGCTGCAATTCTGCAGGAAGTTTCTGAAAATTCTCCGTAAAGTGCGCCAGGGCAGTCTGTTTATCACCATAGGCCCCGCCGCCATGGATATTGATTACATCGGCACCAAGGTACTCAGCCAACATTGCCTGATATTTTAGTTCTTTTATTGAGTTCTCAACTACTTTTTTCTGCGGTGAAGACAGGAGGATGAACTGATCAGGGTGAAAGCTTAACCTGATATCGTGCTTTTGACTGAATTCCCTTGCCTGTTTGAGATTATTGAGAATAATTTGGAAGTCCGGGAGATCATCAATAGTGTACCCCACGTCCGGGTGGGTGTAGCGGGGTAAAAAAGGAGAAAGAATACGAAAGGCTCCAATCCCGTTTTTTTTAAGAAATTCGAGAGATGCCAGCAGAGCTTTGCTGTTGTGTAGGCAGACGGCTGAAAGTTTTCTCAGTTGCTCTGATCGGCTGAACTGCAGCAGATGTTTAGCGGTTGTGGACCTGAACCTTATCGGTTCCTTCCGGAAAATACAGCAGAGCCCCAGCCGTATCCGGCCTCTTTTTCTTCGAAACCCTTCTTTGGTTATTCTTTCTTTCATTATTACAGAGTCATGTTGACCAAATTTACCTTTCTGTATAGGCTAATTCAATCCACTTTCCAAAAAACCGTTTTTATTGAACCATTTTTCCATTCCACCGGGAGTGTCATGATGGCTGAAAAAATACTTTTTTACTCTCTAAGTACTTGCGGTTATTGCGAAGTAACAAAAAAAATGCTGGATGACCTCGGAGTTAAGTACGGTTCCATAGTGGTTGATCTGCTTCCGCCGGAAGAAAGGGAAGAAGCGGTTCAGGAAATAAAAAAAGTCAATCCGCGCTGCACTTTTCCCACAATTGTTTACGGTGATCAGGTTATCATCGGCCTGC
>JAFDCR010000325.1 GCA_019312685.1 Deltaproteobacteria bacterium
AAATTGAAGATTTTAGAAATTGAAGATTGAAGAGTATATTTAAAATAATGTACCGCTAACTGATTACAAAAGATCAAAGGGAAAGTTTTTTTAGCTGACCGCTGAATGCTGAGTGCTGAGTGCTGGAAAATGAAACATATTCTACCGCTACTTTTTCTGCTGCCAATCTATATGCCCTGCCTTCCCTCTGCAAACGCCCACGAACTGAACGGCAACATGTCGCTTGAAGCCCGCCTCTTTACCAACAGCCCCCTTTATCCTGGCCAGGATCACCACAACTTCTCCATAGCTATCACACCTGAATACTACCACGAATGGAATGAGGGACACAGTTTCACCTTTGTTCCTTTTGTAAGACTGGACAGTGTTGACTCTGAACGGAATCACCTTGACATCCGTGAAATGAACCTTCTCCTTCTTGGCGACCCATGGGAACTGCGCCTGGGCATCTCCAAGTTTTTCTGGGGCGTGACCGAATTCGTCCATCTCATTGACATCATTAACCAGACAGACCTTGTTGAGGACATCAGGGGTGAAGAAAAGCTGGGCCAGCCCATGGTGCACCTCTCTGTCCCGGGAGACTGGGGCGTACTTGACCTCTTCGGATTACCTTGTTTCAGGGAACGCACATTTCCAGGAACAGACGGAAGGTTGCGGACAGGGATTATCGTTGAAACTGATAAACCCGTTTATGAAAGCGGCGCCGAGGAAAACCATTTCGACTTTGCCCTGCGTTACAGCCGGGTCTTGGATTCCGGTGATATCGGCATTTACTACTTCAGGGGTACAGGCAGGGAACCGCTGCTCATCCCTTCAAACATTCTTGGCCGGCAGGTGCTTCAGCCCTATTACCAGCAGATCGACCAGGCAGGAATGGATCTACAGATGGTTAGGGGCAACTGGCTCTGGAAACTTGAAGCCCTTTATCAGGACAATGAGAATAAAAGTTATTTTGCAACAACCGGGGGTATTGAATATACTTTTTTCGGGATAAAAGATTCCATGATGGACCTGGGTTTTATTACGGAATTCGTTTACGACAACAGGGACGATGCGGCAACCACCTCGTTTGAAAATGATCTACTCCTCGGTTTGAGGCTGGCGGTGAACGATGGCCCCGGCACCGAGTTGTTGCTCGGCTTGAGTCATGATCTGAATAACGGTGGAGACATTCTCCAAATCGAGGCAAGCCGTCGTCTGGCAGATAACATTAAGGTCTTCCTCGAGGTCTGGGGCTTCTTCAATACCGACCATGATGACTTTTATCTCTACAGCATCAGGGATGATGACTTTGTCAGGCTGCAGGTCTTTTATTATTTTTAATTAGCTATCAGCTGTCAGCAATCAGCATTCAGCTCAACATCGTTTCACTTTTATAGGGTGTTTATACCCTTCCGAGGTACTCCACCGAGATGTTTTTCTGTTTTTTGCTACATTGCTCGGCGGCGTGAAATGGCTTTCAAAAAAAGGTGGGTGGTTTAAGGGCCCCATTCTGTCCCTCATTACAGCTTTTATCGCTATAACAACTATCGACGATTATCGGTTAACTTGACAACCCGATTATTGCATGCAGCTTGCCTTAAAACGAACAGAATATTCTTACAAGGCAAAAAGGAAAAGCAGGCCAGAGGCCAGCAGAAACCCGTAGGGCAGACCAAAGAGCTTCAGAGAAAACCGCTCTGACAGGGTATACCGTTTCACAACCCGGTAGGTTGCATAGAGGCTGGCAAGGAGGCCGCCCGTTACGATCAGATGCTGCAGGGTAAGTGTCGCCTCCCGGCTCAGGAGACGGTAACCTTCTTCAGGCATTACAAATCCGAATACAGACAGAATTAAGGGCACAACCCTCCAGGCGCCGGCCATGAACATTTCAAAGTAGACGGCAAGGAAACCGCCGAGCACCAGAGGGATGTACCCATACCCTGTGGCAGCAAAAATTTTACTGAATCTGATGTGTGTCATTCTGGCCTGCTGCCAGGAGAAGAGCGAATAGATCCCGACAAAGAGCCCGATCAGGCTGAAAAGCATCAGGCTGCCTGCCAGATGCGGCATACTGTATCTGCTGGAAAAATAGAGGAACTCCTGGTGCAGCAGCAAAGGAAAGAAGATGGCTGATAAGGAAACCACCAGGAAACTGTCCGCCATACGCGGTGATTGGATATGCCACAACTCCAGCGGGGTGATACGCAGATTGACCTGAATGGAATCATGGGGACAGTTCTTGATACAGTTGCCGCATAAGGTGCAGTCCCGGTTGTTATCAATCAGAAAGGGATGGCGGAACATGGGGCAGCCTTCAAGCTCCTTATTACCCTGATAACAGAGCCTCGACTGGCAGGTATTGACGCAGAGATGCCGGTTGGCACGCAGTTCCATTGTAGAAGGCATGGCAAAAATTGCATTTAAGGCGCCCAGCGGACAGACATATCGGCACCAGAATCTTTTAGAAAGTTTTTCTAATCCGAAAATGAGTAATATTAAGAGAGCGGTCCAAATTAAGCTTTGATGAAATGACTGGGCTTCTGGCATTAAATTTGATTTGAACCAATCATATATAGCAAAAGATGTATCTTCTAGAAATG
>JAFDCR010000326.1 GCA_019312685.1 Deltaproteobacteria bacterium
CGCCGTGTCTGATCAGATAGAGTGTTCGTTTCATTGCTTGTTACTGTTCGCGGATAAGGGCGAACAGTTCTTCGGTGGACATCCTGGCGCTGATGTCACTGCCGTCCAGTAGGCTGTTCGCCAGGTGCCTTTTCTGCTGATGGAGTTTGACGATTTTTTCCTCAATGGTATTCTTGGTGACCAGCCGATAGATGGTAACCGGATGAACCTGGCCGATTCGGTGGGCACGGTCGGAAGCCTGGTCTTCAACTGCCGGATTCCACCAGGGATCCATATGGATGACATAATCTGCCGCAGTAAGGTTGAGACCCAGCCCGCCGGCTTTCAGACTGATCAGAAACAGGTCCCCCCGGCCTGCCTGAAAGGCGTTCACTTCTTTTTCTCTCTGCTTGACCGGTGTCGATCCGTCAAGATAACGATAATCTATCCTTTTATTGTCCAGAAAAGACCTGATAATCTTCAGGTGCCCGACAAACTGGCTGAACACCAGGGCTTTATGCCTGTTTTCAAGCAGTTCATCGACAACCTTCTCAAAGAGAAGCAGTTTTGAACTCTCAATATCACTTTCAGGCATGACAAGCTTTGAATTACAGCAGGCCCGACGCAGCTTCATAATCTCAGCCAGGATCTTAACCGTAAGTCCTTTTCTGTTATTTGTTACCGGGACAGAGTTTACTCCCTTTATCTTTTTAGCCCGGCCGGTTGAAAATCTGTCATCAGTAAGATTTTCTAAAGCCTGACGTCGCATTGCTTCATAAAATGCCAGCTCTTCAGGATTCATTTCCACCTGCAGCGTAATTTCTGTTCGCGGCGGCAGTTCCTCAAGGACCTGCGCCTTGCTGCGTCGCAGAATAAAGGGACGGATAAGTTTCTTCAGCTTTCTTCTGGCGACATGATCGCCAAACCGCTCAATGGGTACGGCAAACCTCCGGTTAAAGCTTTCCAGCGAGCCGAGAAGACCAGGGAGAATAAAATTAAAAAGATTCCATAATTCACCCAGATGGTTTTCTATCGGTGTCCCGGTGGTCAAAAGTCTGAATTTACCGGTTAGAGACATTGCAGCCCGTGAACGTTTGGTTTCCATGTTTTTTATTGCCTGTGCCTCATCAAGAACGATTATCTGCCAGTCAATACCGGCGAACAGCTTGGCCTCCTGCTGCAAAAGGGTATAACTTGTCACCAGCACATCAAATTCCTTTAAGGATTGCACAAGTTTCTTCCTGTCCCTGCTTCCCAGCAGATGCATTTTTAGTGTAGGGGTAAAACGGTTTGCCTCCTGCAGCCAGTTCATACATACCGATGTTGGCGCAACTACGAGGATGGGGCCGTTCGGGGCCTTTTCAAGAATAATTGCCAGGGCCTGCAATGTCTTCCCAAGTCCCATATCATCAGCCAGGCAGGCGCCTCCCCCCCAGTGTGCCAGTCGCGACAGCCACTTATAGCCCTCAACCTGGTAATCCCGCAGTTCAGCACGCAATGTTGAAGGGACCTTTGGCTCGAGTCCCTGTGCCTCATTTATCAGATCCAGCTGCTGTATCCAGGAATCATCTGCATCAAAGGTGCCCAGGCTCCCAGTGACATTCTCCAGAGCCAATGCTGCCAGAGGATGTATCCGCAATGACCTGTCTGATACATCCTTAAAGCGTGATTCTGTAAAATAGGCGATATCATCCAGCTGACGACGGAATTCATCGGTCAAGGCCAGAAACTCTCCATGCCCGAGCGGCAGAAACCGCCCCGGGTTCCTGCCTGCCAGTTCCACAAGCCTTTTCATATCGATAACCAGGGACTCGTCAACGCTGAGAGATCCTGTGATGGCAAACCAAGACAGGCCCCTGCCGCCTTTCATTCTCCTCACCTTTAGGCTCAGTTTATCCATGGATACCGCCTGCCGGACTGCAACACGTTCCCCCTCAGGCCACTCAATGACAACCTCATCCATAACTTCCCGTAGTTCCAGAAGCACATCCAGGCATATTTCAATTTCATGCAGCATCCACTCCCGGCCTGTCTGCTCCAGAGTCATCAGGGTAGGGCAGGCTTTCTCAACCTCCCGGGCTTTCTGCTTCTCAAGTGCAAGGTCTCTCCTCGTCTGGAGCCTCTGGCCCTCAACCTCGGCCATAATAATTTCAGCCCCCTGTGCAGGTTTTAGATATGGTCCCTTGGTACCGAAGGGTTTGACAAACATTGCCAGCTTGAACCCTCCACCCAGGGGAAAGAGCTGAATATGGATTTTGGGATTTGCTTCGACCTCCTTGAGTAGATCAGAGGTGCCGTTCAATGTATTTACGGCATCAGTGTCGATTGCAATCGATGAATGCACTGTCATATAAGAGGAAAGGTTGCTGACAGCGGTCATGACCTCTTTACTGTATGATGCCGGGATCTGCAGACCTTTTCTGGAAATTATTCTGGCTATATCCTTATGTTTTTCTGTTATTTTTACCACTTTATAACGGGTCGGGGTTTCCCTGATCACAGAAACTGATTCTTCCGGGAAACCCTTCAGAAGCCTGACCCGTATTTGATCATCGTGTTTATCAACCAACAGCTCCGGCTCCCCCTTGACAAACTCGACGGAAATTTCAGGGGACTCCTCAAGAAAGAGCAATGGATGCCCTACCATTGCAGGCAGAGTCTGCTGAAGATCAAACCGGTAGGTAACGTTCTGGTTACTCTGTTCGCGCTTTAAGGTTTTACAGATTCGCCGGTCAAAATCCGTCATATAGTCCAGCTTACGGCCCGAAAAAAGCCTGGGAAGTGCTATGGGACGGCCTTTACTCCAGGTATTGTTCGCCGTTATCCTCTGTTCCCGGGCAGTAATGCTTATAACACCATCCCGGTAACCTACCAGCCATATCATCCGGCATTTAGTCGTACTTTTTTCAGGGGAAGCCTCAGAATCACCTGTGATGCTGATGAGAGCCTTCAACCTCCTTTTCCATGCCTCTTCCAGAAAAACAGCATCAACTACAGATACCATTTTTGTCTGGTGCCCGATATCTTTTGCCAGATCCTGCTCAACCCTGGCAATCAGCTCGGCAAACACCATCGAAAACCACTGGAAACCGTTTTCCCCTGCTCTGTGGCACAAAAGTTTTAAGACATCAACCGGTTCATCCTCTGCACCCTTAATTTCGGGGAGTTCGCCGTTCAGCCAGTAACAAACCAGGGTGCCGAATAAAACAGTGATACAATTGGATTCGAGGACGGAAAAATTTTCCGGAAGTTCTGCTGTCCCGTTTTCCTGGGCCAGCAGAAAATGATCCAGAATTTCATAAGCACCTAAAAGTATATTGCCCCTCTGCTGCGTCCGGACTGTCTCAATGAAACTTCTTATTTTGCCGAAACAGCCGATATCCCCTGTTTTTAATAATGCCAGGATAAAAAACAGCCCTGAAATATTCGGGAAATAAATTCTTTTCCGGCCGGCGATTTTTTTCAAAAGCTTCAAGTCTTCTTCAAACTGCAGGAGTGCCTGTCCATTATTGCCCCGCATAAAATCGATAGAGGCTCCCATGCCGCTGGCTGTAAAAGATTCAGGATTCTGCTGTATGAGATCGTCCGTTTCCTGTAACTTGCCCTGCAGCAGAAGAAAGCTTGCAAGCAAACGATGGAACGGAAGCCGTTCTTCTGCAGGAATTGATTTTAGAGTTTCTCCGTTCAGCAGATATGTAAATGGTCCTTCCAGAAGGGAGAAATAATGGAGAGAAAAATTCATCATCTGGCTGAGAATATAGTACTGCATTGAAGGAGCCTGCACCCTGAGCCAGTCTGGATCAAAGGGACTGTTGCAAAGACGTACCAAGGGAAAACATCCGAGTATTTCATCATCACAGTATTTAGCAAGAAAATGGTTCAA
>JAFDCR010000327.1 GCA_019312685.1 Deltaproteobacteria bacterium
ACATTCCTTTGTTAATACTAAACGTGAAGCGACCTGCACACCATCGGCACCGTATTTATCCATCATTTCAGCCATGTCATATCCGTCGGTTATTCCGCCTGCTGCTATGAGCGGCACTTTTTTGACAACCGTACGGATTTTGGGAAACAGATCGCGTAATGCAATGTCGGTTCCCAGGTGTCCGCCGGCCTCCTTGGCTTCAACAACAATTGCGGCAGCACCCAGCTTTTCAGCAAGTCTGGCAAATGCGGGAGAAGAGACAATGGAGACAATCGGGGTATTGGTCTCTTTGCCGATTTTGAAGATGTCTCTGGAAAATCCGGCACCGGTGATAATCATATCAACCCCGGCCTCGATCGAGGTTTTAACGAGGTTGTAGAAATTCTTCATGGCGAACATGATATTCACAGCAATAATGCCTTTTGTGGCATTTTTGGCCTTCTGGATATCAGCCTTGAGTTCTTCGGTGGGGATTGAAGAGCCTCCGATTGTTCCTATACCGCCGCAATCGGCAACGGGTATGGCGAGGTCAGAGGTGGAAACTTTGATAGACATGCCGCCTTGGATAAGAGGCACAGGGGCAACTAGTGGTCCGATAATTAAAGGGGGTAATTTCATCTGGTGTTAATACTGCGGAAAAAACCGGAAATCGTGTAAAGATTTCAGCTTCCTGAATTGTGACAACTATGATGTCATAAAATTATTAATAAAAATCAAAAGGTTTTATTTTACCTATAAATATATGATAAACAATTAGTAACGGAGGAATATGCACTTCTTCCGGTTCTTTGTCAAGTCAAAGCGTACTTCTAAAGGGGACATTGCTTGACTTTTTTATAGAGGTACGAGTAAAGTTGTCCGTTTATTTTTTTATTCTACTACATTTCAGTTGTATTTAGGAGATTATTTTGAGCATTAAAGCTTTAAAGGGCTTCAAGGATATTCTGCCCGATGAGGTTGGCCTCTGGCAGATGATAGAAGGAAAGGCCCGCGATATATTCCAAAGGTACGGTTTTGAGGAGATAAAGGTTCCGATCCTTGAGAAAACGGAGCTTTTTGTCCGGACAATCGGCGAAAGCACGGATATCGTTGAAAAGGAGATGTATACCTTTGCGGATCGCAACGGCGCCTCAATCACCATGAGGCCTGAGGGAACCGCCTCAGTAATAAGATCCTATATAGAAAACGGCCTTTACGTGAGAGGTTCAGTGCAGCGTCTTTACACTATTGGCCCCATGTTCAGGCATGAAAGGCCCCAGAAAGGAAGGCTGCGGCAATTCCACCAAATGAGCGTGGAAGTGCTCGGCTCGGAACAGGCTATGCTGGATGCTGAGGTTATGGCCATGGCATGGCTGCTTCTGCAGGAGATAGGGCTGAAGGCCAGCCTTGAAATCAATTCACTGGGCTGTCCCGCCTGCCGCCCTTCATACAAGGAGGCCTTGCAGTCTTTTGTAAAAGAAAGGATCGCGTATCTCTGCGAAGACTGTAAGCGACGCAGTGATGCCAATCCCCTACGGGTACTGGACTGTAAAAGCGATAACTGCCAGGATCAGTATACTTCGGCTCCCTCAATCATCGAACATCTCTGCGAAGACTGCAGTCAGCATTTTGCTGCAGCGAAACAGGGCCTTGACCTTCTTGGTGTGCCCTATTCGGTTAACCCGTCAATGGTTAGGGGACTTGATTATTATACCAGGACCGCATTTGAGCTGATTACCACGGAACTGGGAGCCCAGGGTGCTATCGGTGCCGGGGGGCGATATGACGGCCTGGTCAAACAGCTTGGGGGACCGGATGTGCCGGGTATCGGTTTTGCCATGGGTATTGAGAGACTGGTCATGCTATTGGGTCAGAAAGAAAAACGTGCAAGCAAAACAGGCCTTGACCTCTTCCTGGTTACCCCGGGTGAGGCCGCATATGAAAAGGGATTTCAACTGTTGCAGACGCTTCGCATCCTTGGAGTACGTGCAATGACTGACCATGAGGGGCGGAGCATGAAAAACCAGATGAAACAGGCCAATAAGCAGCAGGCCAGGTTTGTGCTTATTCTGGGTGATAATGAGTTGGAAAGCCGGGTAGTTGTACTGAAAGACATGCTTTCAGGCGAGCAGGAAACAGTTGCCCTTTCAATGGACTTTGAAAACTGGGCTGCTGCCATTAAAGAAAAAATTATTTGACCAAAACACTCATTGCCGGGCCGGGCCTGGAAAGTCCCGGCTGCCGGCACTGATCACAAAAATAGAGGAGTAATAAAATGGAATCAATGGGGGGACTCAAGCGGAGTCATTCCTGTAATGATCTTGCAGTGGAAAATGTCGGAGAAGTCGTCACCCTGATGGGGTGGGTGCTGAGACGCCGTGACCACGGCGGGGTAATATTTATTGACCTGAGGGACCGGTGGGGTATCACCCAGGTTGTCTTTAATCCTGTGGTCCATGCTGAAATGCATACCAAGGCGCACCAACTGCGAAGCGAATGGGTGATTGCAGTCCAGGGCCGGGTGGAACGCAGACCGCCAGACATGGAAAACCCGAATCTTAAAACAGGCGCCATAGAGGTTCATGTCGATACGCTGCGTATCCTGAATTCCAGCCTGACGCCTCCGTTTCCCCTTGATGAAGATGTTGAGGTTTCGGAAAACCTGCGCCTTAAATACAGGTACATTGACCTGCGTCGCCCTTTCATGGCCGCCAATCTTATTCTGCGCCACAATGCGGCCCAATCTGTCAGAAACTATCTAAATACAAATAACTTTCTGGAAATTGAGACACCGATCCTCACCCGGTCTACTCCTGAAGGAGCCCGGGATTATCTGGTGCCCAGCAGGGTAAATGCAGGTAGATTTTATGCCCTGCCGCAGTCACCGCAGCTTTTCAAGCAGCTCCTGATGATGTCCGGAATGGACAGGTATTATCAGATTGTCCGCTGTTTCCGGGATGAAGATCTCCGGGCCGACCGGCAGCCCGAGTTTACCCAGATTGATATGGAGCTTTCCTTTATTGAAGAGGAAGACATTTTTGAAATTATCGAAGGCATGATGCGGCAGCTGTTCAAGGATGTCCTCAACGTGGAGTTGTCCAGCCCGTTTGCCAGGATGAAATATGAAGAGGCAATGGCCCGTTTTGGAACGGATCGGCCTGACACACGGTTTGGTCTGGAGCTTGTCGACCTGACTGAGATTGCAAGAGACTGCAGCTTTAAAGTTTTTCAGTCTGCAGTCAAGAAGGGCGGACTGGTAAAAAGCATCAATGCCAAAGGCTGCGGGGGTTTTTCACGCAAAGACCTTGATGACCTGACAGACTATGTCGGAGAGTTCGGGGCCAAGGGCCTTGCCTGGGTAAAGGTAAAGGCAGCAGGTGAATGGCAGTCGCCCATAACCAAATTTTTCTCCGATGA
>JAFDCR010000328.1 GCA_019312685.1 Deltaproteobacteria bacterium
CATCCATACTGGACTCTCTTCCCGCCGGCCCTTCCCTTTTTATGCTCAAACAGAAAAGCTGATATTATTCACACTGCGCCGGATTATGGACTTTTCTTCAAAAGAAGAAAAACACCTCTTATTCTCACCTTTCATGGGTTTGTCTTAGATAAGGAAACCCGGCCATACGGCCCCACCTTGCAGAAACTCCATTACAGCACCGACCTGCTTTATTTCACCCGGAAATCTCTAGAAGTGGCAGATAAAGTTACCTGCGTCAGCAAATTTATCGCTGAAATGGTGAAGCGCGAATTGAACTATACCAAGCCGATCCAGGTTATTTACAATGGGATTGATACCAATATGTTCAAACCGGGCGGAATTAAGAAAAATGGCCAAGTCAATGTTTTATTCTGCGGTCACCCGACCAGCCGGAAAGGGGCGCACCTGCTCCCTAAGATTGCTGAGAATTTAAATCCCGGCATTACAATTCAATATACAAGGGGGTTCAGAAACAAGGCATACAGATTTCATTCTCCAAGCCTGGTGGACCTTGGCTCAGTAAAGTATTCGGATATGCCAGCCGTCTACATGCAGGCCGATATATTAGTTTTCCCAACGTTGCGTGAAGGTTTTGGACTAGTCGCTGCTGAGGCTATGGCTTGCGGCCTTCCCGTGGTAGCATCAAACTGTTCATCCCTGCCGGAGTTAATCGAAGAAAGCAAAGGCGGTTATTTATGTGAATTAAATAATGCCGGGGAGTTCGCTGCACGCATCAACCAGTTGGCTGATTCGGCTCAGATGAGAAAAGAAATGGGGCAGTACAACCGGAACCGTATTGAGGAAAAATTTACCCTTCAGAAAATGACGGAGAGTTACAGAAAACTTTTCGAAGAAATTCTTTTAAGCCGCTAACAGCTAATACCTATTACAGATTGATAAATTACTATGATACAAATTTATTTTAATTCGTTGCAATTCCCAGTTGCTCTGCCAACTCACCCGACAATTCCCAGGAAGATACTTTCAAACCAGCAGTAACCGGGGTTAAAATCAAATCCATCCCATCAAACTTACTGAGTTTGGAATCTGGCTCCGAAGAATCAATTGTGATCACCAATGCACCACCTGACAAACTGACATTGAAATAATCTGTGTCAGCATCCCGCATCATTGAGGGCAGTAATGAAGAATCGGGGAGTATACCGTTCATGGCATAATAGAGGCCGATATTTGTCTCTATAATGTGCAGCCCTGGATAAACGAGTGATTTGACGCGTGATTTCTGAATGTACCCAATATACAAAGGAATGCTGACCGCGGCCAATATCCCGACGATTAACACGACAACCATCAATTCAATGAGGTTAAATCCCTTGGAATTTCGAAGGAATTTCACCATGTTGAAATCCTTGTTAAGAAATCTTAAAGCAGAATAGAGATGCCTCGCTGGTTTGCCCCCCATAATATTCCTATCTGCTAAGGTCCGCTTCTGTAAGTAACCGGACAAATCATATTTTGTACTTTGTTTTCCAAGAGATTATTTATAGATTCATTATGCCAAAAATAAGTTTGTTTTAAAAGTAATATTAAATTTTATATCTTAATCCTCAACCCGGTCATATCGCATTTGCGCAATCTGTTCTGAGACGAGCCCCATCATGAAAATAATTATTGAACTGGACAGCAGTAAAGCCGACATATTTGTAAAACGGTGCTGGGTTATATAGGTAAACAAATAATACAGAAGCCCGGTCATAAAAAAAGTCAGGCTTACCGGCAAGAATATCCTGAACGGTGAAAAAAGAGTTGCTATCCGGGTGATTATTAAAAAGAAACGTATTCCATCCTGGAAAAGCTTTATCTTGCTTTTGCCTTTTCGTGCGAGGGTCTGGATCGGGACGTATTTAATACTCAGGCCGCTTCTCAAGTATGCCATAGTGAGAGTTGACGGATAGGAAAATGTATTCGGCAGCAGGTATAAATAATTGCTTACTCTGTTATTTTTTACCAGCCTGAAGCCTGAGGTAAGATCCTCAACTTTAAACTTGGTAACATAAGTTGCGAGCCGGTTGTAAATAAAATTGGCCAGATTCCTATGCCAGGAGGTTTTTGATCCCTTGCTCCTGGCCCCGATCACCATGTCATATTCATCCTTATATTTCAGGAGGTTGGCAATATCTGCCGGTTTATGCTGCCCGTCAGCATCCATCATCAGCACCCACTCTCCGCTGGCATACCTGAGTCCGGTTTTGATTGCTGCGCCATTGCCGATATTATAAGGATGCTTCCAGACATTGGCCCCTGCCATTACAGCCTCTTCTTTTGTGCGATCAGTGGAACCGTCATCAACTACAAATACTTCAAATTCCGGGTAAAGCCTCCTGATCTCGCGAATTGTATTCCCGATGTTCTCCTCTTCATTAAATGCAGGAAGAAGAATTGTTACTTTTGTCATATCTGGTGTGGAATCTTATAAAATTAGTCATTAATTCGTCTTTTCTTCATTAAAAGCAACTATTCTTTTCTCATATGACAGCCAGTTAGGTTCTCCAGGGTAAAGATCAAGAATATGTTTAAAAATATTTACCGCTTTCTCCTGCTCACCAATAAGATTGTAATAATTCCCGGCCAGTTTGAGAAGCGGCACAAAATCCGGCTGCATCTCGACCGATTCTTCCAGCTTCTGGATTAATTTTTCCTTCGCCTTTATTTTCATATACCATTTTATCCTATACAACAATACAAAAGGATCATCCGGCCGGGATGCCGTTTCTGCCTTGTCAAGCAACCACCCCACTGTAAAATGCAGCGGGGAATATCTATTTAAGATAAAATGAGACAAATCGAGGGCAGCCTGATATAAAATACTTTCATCGTAAGGAGGGTGGTTTGCTATATTCATCAACTTTCTCTGCTCTCTGTTTTTCAGCAGCTGTGTTTGTATTTTTTCGTTGAGTTCCTTCGCCAGCTCATGGTCAGGGTATTTTTCAATCACAGGCCCTAAAAAATCTGCGGCCTTGCCGTAATCCCTCAGGTCTGAGAGAATTCTGGCCATACGCAACCGGACAGCCAGGAACTTGTTGCCGCCCTCCTCGGTTATTTCGAGTTTTTCCCTATCTTCTTCCTGCCCGTATGCCGCAAAAAGAGTTTCGGTCATGGCATTGACAAGATAGCCGTTCAGCCTTCTTTTTTCTTTTGTAATCCCGCTGGCAAGTGCCTGCATGGCTTCACTGTATCGACCTGTTTTATTATATGCGTAGGCAAGGTTATTCATTAATCTCGGATACCCTTTGCCTGAGACATACACTGGCGCTTCCTCGATATATTTCCGCCCCTGCTCTATCGCCTCATCAAATTCCCCAAGGTTGCAATAGGCTACGACAATATTGTTTACCGCCTCAACATAACTTTCCTTTTTCGGCTTTCCCAGGGCTATAGCTTTCTCAA
>JAFDCR010000329.1 GCA_019312685.1 Deltaproteobacteria bacterium
ATAAGCTTGCGGTTTTCTCCGAACCGGTCAGGCTCCTCAGCCTGATCTGCCGCCTCCTGGCTGACCTGCTTGGCTTCACTGATTTTTTCCGGAATAGTCCTGTACATCCGGACAATATCCATGTGGGACGGCATCTGCAAAATTGAGCTGAGGGCCTGGCGTGGATCCAAGTCAATATCGACGGCCTTAAGGTCGCTCTGGTGTTTTTCCAGCTGTTGATGCGAGATGGCGTTAAACAGTTGGCCTGCCTGCCACCCTCTGCAGATATCGCCGCATTCTTTGGTAAACCAGGCAAGGGGGTCCTTTTCGCTTAACCAGTATTCATAGTTCATGGTGAAAACCCGCTGCATCAAATCGGCCAGGGGTTTGAAGTCGTATACTGTCTCCCCTTTTTCAAGTTCCATTAGATGCTGCGCAATCTTCTTCATGGGATGCTGGCCCTGGACCATGAAAATGAGGACCTCGTCATCAAGATTCTGCAGGTAGGAAAACAGGTTTGCCAGAGACTTCTCGTAACGGACAAGGGAGTCCTGAGCCAGCAGACTGACCAGCCTGTCGGTATAGGCAAGCATGCTTTCAATGGTCTGGGATAAGAGCGTATAGTTTTTTCTCGAATCAATTATTGCCTGGGAAAAAATAACCATGAAGCGGTCAAAGGCTTCGGGGCCTTTGTCATGCTTGAAATAATGGTTGATATTTTTCAGAACATGGGCCCGTATGCGCGGCACAAGCATTTTCCAGTTGCGGTATGGGTGACATACCTCATAGAGTAGATCATGAAGGTTTTTGCTTATGCCTTTATAATTTTCGACAATCTCCTCCAGAACAACCAGTGAAGGATCAATGGTCACTTCGTCCGTCGCCGTCTCCAGGAGATTAACCCTCAGTGCATCGGATTCGATGGCAAGGGTGTTGATAGCAGTCTGATCTTGCATTGTCATATATTAAAACTTAGTCGTTAAATGGGCTTGTTTGCCTCCATATGCATGATAAGATCAAGCACCCGGTTGGAGTATCCCCATTCGTTATCATACCAGGCGAGTACTTTAACCAGGGTTCCGTCAATAACCTTGGTGGAATCCGCGTCAATAACCGAAGAATGCGGATTGCCCTGGTAATCAATGGAGACTAGCGGTTCTTCCGAGAACCCCAGGTAACGGCTTGCTCCTTCCTTTAATGCCTCATTCACTTCCGGAGCCGTGGTTTCTTTTTCCACCTCCATGACAGCGTCTACCAGAGAAACGTTAGGAGTCGGGACCCGGACCGATAAACCGTCAAATTTGCCTTTCAGTTCGGGAATTACCAGTGATAATGCGGTGGCGGCGCCGGTCTTGGTCGGGATCATTGAAAGGGCGGCCGCCCGGGCCCGACGCAGATCGGTATGGGGAAAATCAAGGATTCTCTGGTCGTTGGTGTAGGCATGGATGGTATTCATCAGACCATGCTTGATGCCGAAGCGGTCAAGAATAACCCTGACCATCGGTGCCAGACAGTTAGTTGTACAGGAGGCATTGGAAACGACATGGTGCTCGGTCGGATCATACTCGTCCTCATTGACGCCCATGACAATGGTTTTTATATCTCCTTTTGCCGGGGCGGAGATCACAACCTTTTTCGCTCCTGCATCGATGTGGCCTTTAGCTTTGTCCTTATCGGTGAAGCGTCCGGTGGATTCAATAACATATTCCACTCCAAGACCGGCCCAGGGAATATCAGCAGGTTCCCTGTGGTTGAATACCTCAATATGGCGGCCGTCAACAATAATGCCACGCTCATCTGCCGCCACCTGCTTATTGTATACGCCCATGACCGAATCATACTTGAGCAGATGGGCCAGGGTCTTATTATCGGTAAGATCGTTAATGCCGACAATTTCAATATCGCCAAACGCTTCATCCATACCGGCGGCCCGAAAGATGCTTCTGCCGATTCTGCCAAAACCGTTGATGCCAACTTTAATAGTCATGATATCATCTCCTCCCAGTCAATTGTAAAAAGTACTGTGCTTGTCGATGCGGCTTAAAAATAGCCTCAAAAATGCTCATTTATTATAAACTGCGTTTTCTCGAATATTTTTACCGTGCCGCGCCTGGGCCTGTAACAGTTTTACAACAGACTGTTGTTTATATTTATCTTTTTATATTCAGAAACCTATATTCAGAAAAAAATTGTTTATTTTACGCAGAACTCAGAATAGATACTTACAATCTTAGCTATTTTGTTTCCACCATATCCAAGGCCTTATTATACATTGAAAGGTAACGGTGCACAATTTTATCCCAGGAATATTTTTTACTTATGCGGATTGCCGCCGCCTCCTGCATATCAATAATTTTCTCAGGCGTTTCCCTGAACACCCGCATTGATCTTAACATGGCAGCCATCAGTGCACCCGGGGAAAAATCCTTGAAAACAAAACCGGTGATTCCGTCTTCAACTTTGACCAAGCCTCCCACGTGGTGGACAATCGGCAGGTTGCCTGCAAGTTGTGCTATATAATCAGTTAAACCGCATGGTTCATACCTGGAGGGAATGAGAAAAAAATCTCCGGCTGCATAAATCTGGTTGGCAAGTTGTGTATCATACCCTAATAACAGGCATATCCTGCCTTTATTATTTGTTTGGCCGGCGAGCCCGATAAGCCTTTTCTCCAAATCCTTTGCGCCGCTCCCAAGAATAAGGACCTGGAATTTATTGTCTGTCTGCAGCAATGAATCAAGGGCCGGAACGAGAATATCAACTCCTTTCTGGGCCGTTAATCTGCCAATGACAGTAAAAAGCGGCACTCCCGGGTCGTTGTCTAAGGCGCCGTAACGGTTTATTCCTCTTTTTTTCTGCCTTGCAAGTTTCTGAATGAACTTTGACCTGCAGACTTTTTTCCCTTCCAGGTCTCTTCCTGCAGGATTATAGGAGGCAGGGAGTCCAAGCTGTTTCGGTTTGGTGCTGTCAAAATCCGCAGGATTGAAGCCGTTGGTTATGCCTTCGAGGCGTATGCCTCTGGCCATGAGTCGATGTCCCAGCCAGCCGGTCATGACATCGTCGTCAGTTTCCCTGAGCTCTCTTGCATAATTTTCGCTGACCGTATTGAGCACTGCAAAGGTGGAGGCAGCGAGAAAAGGGTTGAAAGCACCGTTCAGCAGATTGTTGTGTATGAGATTGTATGGCAGACCGCAGATGGCGTGGGCAAAAGGGAGGTCCGCCACCTCCTGGTGGTGTCCATGGCCTGCATTATGGATCGTTACTATGGCACCGGTTTTTCTGAAATAATGGCGATAGCTGGTTCCTTCCCTCAGCATGGCGGGAAGAATTGCCGTATGTCCATCCTGGCAATGGATGATGTCAGGTCTCTCCTCAAGGATGATCATCAGGTCCAGCGCAGCCTTCTGCAGAAGGACATTCATGGCAAAATAGTCAAAATGCCCGCTCCCCTGGACCTGGCTAGGATTGTCTGCCTCATCCTCTAATGTATACGTATAGATCGATCTTTTTTCCCTGTAGCGTTCGGTATCGACTAGGTAAATCGTCACCCCCTGAAACTTTTTCTTCCACAGCAAAACCAGTTCTCGTCTTTCTTCCGCTGTATAATTCATGTCCACTTCAAAAGAGAGTGGCGTCTTCTTGAAGCCATGTTCCTCAGGGCTTATGAAGCCGTAGCAGGGTAGTATGACCGTAACTTTTTTACGCAATCTGGCTAAAGCTTCGGCCAGCTGACGGCTGACATCCTTAACACCTCCGGCGCCGGCAATGGAATCATATTCCCTTGTCAGCATCCAGATATTTTTAATTTTCGGGGCTGATTTTTTTTTAGTCATTACTGTTTCAACTGCTGAATATTTAAATCAATTTATAAAGGCGACAATGTGAAGTTCTGCAAGCGGGTCAATCTTCAATGGTTTTCTGGCGCAGCAGGTGATCTGCAAGGGTAAGACACACCATGGCCTCACATACTGGAACAATACGCGGTATTGCTGATATATCATGGCGGCCGCCCACCTTGATTTTGACGGGTTCTCTGTCCAGGTTCAGGGTGTCCTGTTCCAGGCCGATTGAGGGTATGGGCTTAACCGCCACCCTGGCAACAATATCATCGCCGTTTGAAATTCCGGCCAGGATACCCCCGGCATTGTTGGTCCTGTAGCCTTGCGGAGTCAGGGCATCATTATTTTCCGAGCCGAGAAGACCGGCTGCGGCAAATCCTGACCCGATTTCCACTCCCTTGACCGCTCCAATGGACATAAGTGCCTGAGCCAGCGCCCCGTCAAGTTTTTCAAAAACAGGTTCACCCAGTCCGGCAGGGCAGCCGCTGGCCTTTACTTCAACTATACCCCCGAGGGAATCCCCACTTTTTTTGATTTTTTCTATGAGTTTTTCCATTTCCGCTGCTGCCTCAAGATCAGGACAGCAAAGCCTGTTTTGGGCAATTTCCGCCATATTTCTTTTGGTGGTTGATACCTCTCCCATGGCAATTGTATAGGCGGTTACAGCAATATCGTTTTCAGCCAGGATTTTCCTGGCAACAGCACCTGCCGCCACTCTGGCCACGGTTTCACGGGCTGAGGCCCTGCCGCCGCCACGGTGGTCCCTTATCCCATATTTTTCCAGATAGGTAAGATCTCCATGGCCGGGCCTGAAAACATTCTGCAGGTGGTCATATGCCTTGCTCCGGGCATCCTTGTTATATATGATCAGGGAGATGGGAGTGCCGGTGGTCAGGCCTTCAAATATTCCGGATAGGATATCCACCTGGTCCGGTTCCTTTCTGGGACTTTCACCCCCACCCTTGCCCGGCCTTCTCCTGTCAAGGTCTTTCTGAATGTCAGTAAGGTCCAGTTCCATGCCTGGAGGACAGCCGTCAATAACAGCTCCCAATGCAGGGCCGTGCGACTCGCCCCAGGTTGTTACCCTAAATACTTTGCCAAAGGTGTTTCCTGCCATGATCAATTTCCTTTCTTAAACTCTGCTAAAATGGTCTCAGCAACCTCCTCCGGGGTTTTACCTTCCGTGTCGATTTTGAGATCAGAACTTTTTTCATATAGCGGCAGCCGCTCACTAATAACCATGGAAATTTCATCCATGGTGCCCATTTCGGTAAGAGGCGGCCGCTGGTCATCAGTGCTGCTGTCAGCAGCCAGTCGGTTGCAGATTGTCTTGATGTCAGCGGTCAACCAGACGACAATGGAGTTTTTACGCAAATTCTTCCAGGCCTTTTCATGCATGACTGAACCGCCGCCTGTGGCAATGACTTTGTTTTTATTCTGGGCCAGCTCAAGAAGCAAATTTTCTTCTTTACTCCGGAAAAGGTCCCAGCCTCCCCTGCCAACCATCTCTGCTATTGTTTCACCCTGCCTCTTTTCAATAGCCTCATCCGTATCGATAAAATCAAAGCCAAGCAGATCAGCCAGGATTTTTCCTATGGAACTTTTGCCGGTAGACAGATAACCGGTTAAAATTATCTTTTACTTTTGTAATTTCATAGAAAAACTATTTAAGTTGTTTTCAGTCAGGGTGTCAAGCAAGGACTTAGCCTGTATGAAACTCGAAAATGAGGAAAATAAATGAATGAGGCAGGTATTATTCTGGCAGTAA
>JAFDCR010000330.1 GCA_019312685.1 Deltaproteobacteria bacterium
CTGAAACTTGTTTTCATTTTCTGTCTCTTCCAAAAACTAAACAATACATACGGTATGTTTCAATTTAACTTTCCATTTTTATTACTTACTTAATTTAATATTCAGCAGGGGGGCCGCGCTTTTACCTGTCCTTTGAAGTGACTGGTCAGCACCCAGGAATTACCTTACTGTTTTCCGATGAGTTGGCATTTGCGTTTTCTGTATTCAATCCCTGCTATTATCTTTTGAAGTTCATCAGAACCGGGGTGTTCTCCCCTTTGGGGAATATTTTCAAGGGCTGATTCGACTGCATTTTCAAAAATTCTACCAAGCATGAAATCAGGTGTCGGCCCCTGAAGAAGAAGCATTATCGGAGGAACTTCATTTGATAAATCTTCTTTTGCTATTTTGCCTGATTGCAGAGCGGTAATATAGTTTAGCCCTTTTTCGTAACCGAATCTGAATAAGCGTTCCTGCTCCTCAACGTTTTTGATTTTTTCTGCTAACACCGAGCACTCGAATGCGCTCCAGGTTGATTGGGCCATTGCAGCATATTTTTCAGAACTTTCTGCCATGACAGGATTTAAGTAAAATATCCCCCAAAGCATGATTAATATGAAGTTACTGAATATTATCCTAGGCATTTCGATTCCCTGCGGCTGCTAACTATTTATATATTATCGTTTTTTTGTACTGTTTCAGAAAAAAACGGCGTTCAATGCTTTTTGTCAGAATGTTAAATAGTTTGAGTATGTTACAGTTTAAATATCTAGAATAGTATATTAACCTGACAACAGGATGCCAATATTATACATGAATAAGCGGTATATTAAGGTAATTATTCCACACCTGCCTGATATTGACAAACTTCTTGACAATCATATACCTGTTTCTATATTTCTTCACTTGTAACTATATACATAATCACAAAAACGCTTCCCTACAGTATCTAACTTCTAAAAAGAGGAAAAAGTGCCATGGCTAAAGAAATGAGTGTTCAGGTAAAACAGTGCCAGTTGCGCAGTAAACCGACATTTCTCGGCAAGGTCGTTACAAGTCTGGAATATGGTGACAGGGTGGAGGTCGCCGGGGAAGAAAACTCCTGGATTGAAGTTTCTCCCTCCGGGAAAAGTGGAGGCTGGGTTCATGTCTCGGCTCTGTCCGAAAAGGAAATAATCCTGAATCCCGACAGTAAGGACATTGAGGAAGCGGCTACGAATGATGAAATAGCCCTTGCCGGGAAAGGATTCAACAAGGAGGTTGAAGACAAATACAGGCAGGATAAAAAACTTGATTTTTCTCTGATTGACCAAATGGAAAAAATTGTTGTCTCCCAGAATGATATTAACGGTTTTGTCAGACAGGGCGGTCTGAAGGCAAAGGGAGGTGTATAATGGATAAGAAGTATACACGTCGAGATTTTCTCAATTACGCCGGGAAGATCGGCCTGGCAGGCACAACAGCCTATGGGGTGAATGCATTCCTTACAGCATGTGTACCCTCTGCCGCAGATGTCGCTACAACACTGTCACAGATCAGTCCGCAGGCAGGTTCCATAATAAGATCAGGTCAAGCCGTAATGAGGGCCATGGAGGATTTTACCCCGGAACAGGAATATTATATCGGTCGGACTGTCGGGGCGGTGGTTGTCGATAAATACAAACCCTATGCCGATCAACAGGCTACCAGGTATGTCAATACCCTCGGTCAGACTCTGGACCGGGCATCCGATCTGCCTGAAACATTCAACGGCTACCATATGTTGATCCTCGATTCGCAGGAAATAAATGCTTTTGACAGTCCTGCAGGGCACATTTTTCTGACCAGGGGTATGCTTGGCTGCTGCCGGAATGAAGGGGAGCTTGCCGCCGTCCTGGCCCATGAAATAGGACACGTGCAGAACAGGCACGGTATCAAAGCGATTGAAAAAAGCCGGATTACTGAGGGCCTGACAATAATAGGTACTGAGGCGACCAAAAAATTTGCCGATGCCGATATTGCCAGACTTGTAACCCTTTTCGAAGATTCGATCAATGATATCACCACCACCATGATAAACAGCGGTTATTCCCGTGCTTTTGAAAGAGAGGCTGACAAGTCTGCGGTTATCATAATGGAACGGGTGGGTTTTAACCCGCGAAGTCTGATTGATATGCTTCAACTCATGGATTCGAGGCTTCAGCCGGAGGGGCTTGATTTTGCCAAAACCCATCCTTCGCCTAAATCCAGAATAGAGGATTTATCTGAAATTGTTACCGTCGATGCGGAACCCTCTTGTAACGATGTACAACAAAAGCGTTTTCAAGCGGCGATGAAAAATGTTTAAGCAAAAAAGAACACTCCCGTAATTATAAAACTGATGGAAAAAAAATCCTTCAGTGTTACAGGAAAACATGTCCTGCTCCACAGTCTTGTTGGAGTCCTGGTTGCTTGTATTCTCTGGTTCAGCGGCCTCCTCAGCAGCATTGAGGGTAAAACCTACGATCTGCGGGCCTCACTCCTGGCAGATAGGTCATCTTTCAGTGATGAAATTGTCCTTATCGTCGTAGACCAGAACAGTATTGACTGGGTTTCCGAGAATATGTCCATCGGCTGGCCTTGGCCCAGGGAGCTTTTTGCCGCAATAATAATCAACTGTGTTCGCCGAGGGGCCGGCTCCATGAGCTTCGATGTTCTATTCACGGAAAATTCTAATTTCGGCGTGTCTGATGATCTGAAACTGAAAAACGCCATGCTCCTGGCCGGATATTTTTCACTGGGGTCGGTGTTTCCTTCCAATACTTCAGGACAGCTTCAAACCTGGCCGGAAGATGTTCCCAGGCCGGAATTTGAGATTTTGGGTGAAAAAGACTCTCTGGATCTCATTCCTGCATATGACAGGGCAACGTTTCCTATTCCGGAAATTTTAACCTATGGAATTGTCCTGTCCAATGTTCACCATCAGCCTGACGATGACGGGATATATAGAAAGATTCTTCCCTTTGTGTTTTTTGACAATATGCCTCTTCCCGCCCTTGGAGGAGGGGCATATCTGTCGACCCACCCTGACTCAGAGATTGCTGTGCAGCAGAACCGGATAGTACTTGACGGCCATGTAATACCGGTGGACTCTGCCGGTAGAGTCTTGCTCAACTACAGGAAACCTACAGGAACCTACAGGATCATTAGTGCAGCTTCGGTTATCCGTAATGAATTCCAGCTTATAAATGAAGAGATTGAGGAGGATGCGGTAAAGGAGGATCTGGCAGGCAAATATGTGTTTTTCGGCTACACAGCACCCGGCCTGCATGATCTCAGACCGACACCGACAGACGGTGCATTTTCAGGGGTGGAGATAAATGCCACCTTTCTTGATAACCTGCTGGCCGAAGACTTTATTAAACCTGTCACTGTTCCCCAGACAGTTTTCAGAATAGTTCTACTGACCCTGGCGGCAACCTGTTTTCTTACCTTTTTCCAAACCCAGAGAGCCCAGATTATAACCGCCATACTAATACCTTTGTTTCCTTTAAGTCTGGCCTTACTGTTTTACAGGTTCGGTTATGACTTTAAACTCATCCCAATCGAATTGTCAGTGATAACCGGGACGGCCTTGTCCATCATCCACCGGTATCTGGTGATAGGGAAACAGGAAAGATTTATCAGGCACTCCTTTAAACATTATTTAAGCCCGGTTGTTATTGACCAGCTTATGGAAAATCCCGACAAACTGCAACTGGGGGGCGAGAGAAAGGAATTGTCGTTCTTTTTTTCAGATCTGGAGGGATTCACGACTATTTCTGAAGGACTTGAACCTGTAGAGTTGACAAACCTGCTGAATGACTACCTGACCGAAATGACAAACATCATTCTTGAAGAGCAGGGCACCGTTGATAAGTTTGAGGGTGATGCCATTATTGCATTCTGGAATGCCCCGCTTGATATTAAGGATCATCCGGAAAGGGCGGTCAGGGCTGCTTTAAGGTGTCAGCAGAGGCTGGGACAGCTCCAGCCTGATTTTTTAAAAAAATACATAATTTTA